>CAWVTW010000085.1:0-5318 GCA_963933175.1 uncultured bacterium | reverse complement strand
TGCCCATCATTCCCCCAATCCAAAAGCATATTTCGTGTATCCGGGATTTGGCCGACACCCTCATATAGCAAATTCACTTGAATAGGTTTCCCTTTTCTTTGAAACTGAAATCCCGCTAGATCATTATTCAAAATCCCTGAAAACCTGGATTGATGAGTCACATTGACATTTGAGGTTGGCATTAGCGAAAATATAGGATTTATTAATGATGATGTAGGCGAACCAAAATTATAAGCGGTGGTCGCTTTCCCTAAAGATGCAGTTCGGGCATCGGTTACATGCTCAAAGAGTTCCCAACCATAATTCACCAAAAAACCATTGGAAAACCCAATGCTCACAATAAAAAAGTAAGAAAATAATGAGATTTGCCATTTAGATACGAAGTTTCGAATAAGGCTTTGAGCCTTTGCGACTTTGCGGCATTTCCTACAACCCATGTTCTTTTTTGATCTCATCTAAAGTTTTAAGTGCTTCCAGGGGCGTCATTGAATTCACATCCAATTCATTCAGTTTTTTGCGCAATTTTAATTCTTGTTCCTGGAACAGTGTTATCTGATTGGACGGTTCTGGCGGCGTAGAAGTTCCACCTTTTTCCGCAGATTGCTGGATATGATGGTTCAGTATCTCCGTTGCACGATGAATCACTGATTTTGGGAGTCCTGCCATTTGTGCCACATGAATCCCATAACTTTTATCAACTGACCCTTTTGCTATAGAGCGAAGAAATACTATTTTATCTCCAAATTCTTTCACTTCCACATGGTGATTCTCAACCCGTTCCAAAAGTGATTCCAGATCTGTTAATTCATGGTAATGGGTTGCAAATAAAGTACGAGCTAACACACCTTCTGTGTTGTGGAGGAATTCTGTTATAGCCCACGCCAGAGAAAGGCCATCAAATGTGGCTGTCCCTCGACCAATCTCATCTAACAGGATCAAACTCCTATTCGTAGCATTATTCAAAATATTGGCGGCCTCGTTCATTTCCACCAAAAAGGTACTTTCGCCACCAGCAAGATTATCACTGGCTCCTACTCGAGTAAACAATTTATCTGCTACTCCAATTTTTGCTGTATTAGCCGGGACAAAACTGCCAATCTGAGCCATTAATACAATGAGTCCCACTTGTCTTAAATAAGTGGATTTCCCTGCCATATTGGGTCCCGTAATTAAATGGATCTGGTTGATCTTAGAATCTATGGAAAGATCGTTGGGGATAAATTTATCGGTGGATGGCAACAACTGTTCAACGACAGGATGTCGACCTTGGTTTATCTCCAATTCCGGATTATTTGTCAATTCCGGGCGAACAAAATTCTGACTCAATGAAGTTGCAGAAAATCCACCCAAAAGATCCATCCGGTTGATAGCTTTCGCATTGGTATGGATATCAGAAATGGTGCCCAATAAGAATTGGCATAATTCAGAAAAAATCTTGGATTCTATCGTGAATATTTTATCTTCTGCATTGAGAATTTTATCTTCATATTCTTTTAATTCTTCGGTGATATATCGTTCGGAATTAACGAGGGTTTGTTTCCGAATAAATGTTTCTGGGACTTTATCCTGATGGACTTTGGTTACTTCGATGTAATAACCAAATACCCTGTTGAATCCCACCTTTAGCTTTGGAATCTCTAATTCTTCTCGTAATGAACTCTGAAAATTGTCTATCCATTCTTTCCCGGAATGAAGCAAAGTTCGTAACTCATCAAGATCACTATCCACACCTTTACAAATTATATTCCCCATTTTGACCTGTATCGGTGTATCTTGATTAATTAGGGATAAGATCTTTTCAGTGATCGAGTTTGTATCAATAAACGATTTTGCCAGTGATTCCAGGTTTTGATCGTCTGCTGATATTAATTCTTTTTGCCAATCGGGAATTTTCTGCAAAGTAAGTGCGATCCCTATCACATCTCGGGGCGACGCTTTCCCATGGTTCACTTTTCCAAGAATACGCTCCAAATCAGCTGTTTTGCCTAACGATTCTCGTATTGATTTCATCAGTCTAACATTTTTGGAAAAAGCATCAACCACATCCAACCTTGCATTGATTCTTTTAATATCAGTCAGTGGATAATGGAGCCATCGTCGGAAAAGTCTGCCTCCACCAGCAGTTTGGGTTTCGTCGATACAATCCACTAATGTTCCATGCGTCCCTTGTGTGGACAAACTTTGGAAAACTTCCAAATTCCGAATTGTAAATCCATCTAACCCCATAAAACCTTCGTTAAAAACTGGGACTATTTTAGATACATGATCCAGAGCCGAACTCAAATTGGATTTAATGTGATGCAACAAAGCACCCCCTGCTGAGATAGCTAATTTCAATTCATCACACCCGAATCCTTTTAAGGATTTAAGATTAAAATGTTGGGTCAGTGCCCTGTATGATGAATCTTCATCAAAAATCCAACTTTCGATCTGCGTAATAAATGGACGCAATTCACGGTACCATTCTGTGGTAGAATAAACCATACTTTCATCCAAGATCATTTCACTGGGAGAGAATTTTAACAAATTATCTTTTAATTGGTCCACAGGACATTCACCAATATGGAATTCTCCTGTTGATGGATCCAGGAAAGCAAATCCGGCAAAATTCTTTTGAAAGGTTACAGAACCAATATAACGGTTGGATTTTTTACTCAATGCCTGGTCGCTTATAAGTGTCCCGGGTGTTACAACTTCAATCACTTCCCGTTTCACGATCCCCTTGGCTAATTTCGGGTCCTCTACTTGTTCGCAAATGGCCACACGATGCCCCGCCTTCACCAATTTTGGGAGATAATTATCTAAGGAATGATACGGAAAACCGGCCAATGCCACATTGGATGCTTTTCCATTAGCCCGTTTGGTCAAAACAATTCCAAGAACCTTGGCAGTAATTTCCGCATCTTCCAGAAAAGTCTCGTAGAAATCACCCATCCTGAATAACACCAGCGTATCTTCATATTGCGATTTCACTTCCAGAAATTGCTTCATGACCGGTGTTTGTGCGATGACATCCTTACCCATTCAAAGAATTTCCTTTCAAGCGCACATTTTCATGTCGAATAGTAAAATGTTTCTTATCGAGATATTCCAACAGCGGAATCGCCGTTTTACGTGAGAGTCCTGTTATTTCTTTAAAATCCGCCACAGCCAATTGCTCCTTCGACTTGAAAAATGCATGAATATCATGAATAACATTATCAAAATTGGAACGGTTTAGCCAAAAGTTATTTCCGAGATTTTCCACCTTTCCTTGGGCAAATAACAAGTGAATCAGATCCCCCACCCGTTTGGTCTTGAATCCGGACGCTTCTGTGATCTCTTTGAGTAGAATCGGCTCAAATCCGGATTGAGTTAAGATGGATTCAATTTTCCCCAATTCTTCCAAATCCTTTTGAGAAAACTCAGGCTTATAACCTGCAAGAGAGAAACCACCTTTTTCTTCTGAAATAACGCCATTTTCTAATAGGATTTTCGTGACAATCTCAAACCAGTCTTCCGACCATTTAAGTTGGTTTAATATTCCATCGGAGCTCAGGACAGATCGGAATGGATTCTTTTCATAAGTATCATCAAAATAGGATTTTAAATCTTTCTTTCCCTTTTCCAATCCGGGCTCAGAGTATAAAATTCCACTCTCGGATTCCATAACATGTATTTCAACGATCCAACTCTGTAAAATTTCTTTAGAAATAAAAAATAACATCTGCCATTTTTCTCTCGATTTGGGTGTTTTCCAATCTTTATCGATCAAATAACCAAACCGTTCCTTCGGATCGATGGGAAGACTATCGGTGCGATGCCGCAATACTGACCATTTTCCAAGTGGTTTAGGATCTATCACCAATCCTCCTGCAATCGTATCCATGGGAGAATAAGATCGAACTACAAACCGGTCATCCATAGCTACAGCAACAGGCGATTCAAGATCAATGATAACATTCCCGGATTGACCTTTTTCTAATTTTTTCCCAGAAACTCGCCCAAGGATCTCCGACGTTCCCATATGGAAACGTAACCGCTGTTTATTCTTAATAATCCAATCTGTTGAATTCGTCATAGAAATATTCGCAAGGATTCGGTTGGATGACTGCAAACAATCTGGGGTAGCAAGAACGGTCCCACGGGTTAGATCTGACGATTTTACATGGGCAAGGTTCAGCGCAGCACGATCTCCTGTTAAAACGGTTTCGGTTGCACCGCCATGGGTTTGGATACCACGAATTTTAGTCTTAATACCTGATGGTAGAATCTCAATATCATCTCCATTCTGGGCAGAACCATTCTGGACCGTACCGGTTACAACTGTACCAAATCCAGTTTTTGAAAAAACTCGATCCACATTTAGTCGAAATTGCAAAGAAGAAGACCTTGATTGATAATTTTCAGCCAAAGATAAAATATCAGATTTCAGACCTTCAACCCCATCTCCATTTAAATTATTAATTCGGTGAATAGAGATAGAATCAAAACCAATGTCATCCAATAATTCAGAAATATCCAATTCAACCAGATCCAGCCATTCACTATCATTCACCAGATCAGTTTTGGTCAGGGCAACGATTCCTTTATTCACGCCAAGAAGTGTGAGGATATTCAGGTGCTCACGGGTTTGGGGCATCACACCATCATCAGCAGCAATCACCAACAACCCAAAATGGATATTTGCGGCACCAGCAGCCATATTTCGGATAAATTTTTCGTGGCCGGGAACATCAATAATAGTGATATTTTCAGTAAGATATGCAAAACCAAGATCAATGGTCATTCCCCGTTTTTTTTCTTCGGCAAGTCTGTCGGTATTGGTCCCGGTTAAAGCTTTAACCAGAGAAGTTTTACCATGGTCTATATGACCGGCCGTCCCCAACACAACCTGTGCCATGGCTAAATCTCCTGAATCGAAGTTGAGAGCCGTTTTATTTGATTGGGCAAAACAGCTTTCAGATCAATATAAAATGTATTTTTTTGGATATATCCAACAACAGGGATAGATCCACAACGAAATGCCTTCGCAAGATCCTTGGCCTTCCCATTTTTGGGTGAAAAACTTAAGGATGCACTTTCAATCTTATCATCCGGTAAAGAACCACTCCCCGCTTCTACTTCAGAGTCCATCAGTAAAATTCCCAAATCTTTAATTGTTTTTTTCTGCAACGAATCCAAAACCTTTTTTCCACGGGTTTTTAATACCTTTCGCGATGTGGTTAGCATGGTGAGAGAGAGATTATCTTTCGAGAATGATTGAGATCGATAAGACCGCAACGTTTCTTCTAAAAGTCCGATGGTTACCTTATCACATCTTAAAACACGATATAATG
>CAWVTW010000084.1:0-5407 GCA_963933175.1 uncultured bacterium | reverse complement strand
CCTTTTTTAAATATAATTTATTTTTTGCATCTAATGGTTTCGGAACCGAAACTTATTTACTGACTAATTCGTCCGTTTCCTTCTTTATATCACCCGTCCAATTATTGTCACGATTCGCGCCCAATGCATTTGCTTTTTTTGCGAGTCGCTTATCTGCCAAGTCATGGTGTGTTGTAAGATATTGTAATGAATGGCCTACAAACTCACGCACGGTTTTGAAGCCATGTTTTTCCATGAAGTTTGATAATCCTTCACACATTTCTTCAACCATCTCGTATCCCTGCAACATTACGCCCGTACATACCTGAACTGTGGAACTTCCCATTAGAATAAATTCAATTGCTTCACGGCTGCTTATAACACCACCAATACCTGATATTTCTGCGTCAGGAACGCCTCTTCCTATTTGTGAAACCATGCGTAAGGCTATAGGCTTCACAGCATAATAGGAATATCCTCCGGGGGTTGAATAGCCCTCCACCGTTGGCATTGGAGCCAGCGTTTCGAGGTCAATGTTTAATATGGATGGGATGGTATTAATTGCGGCAACTCCATCTGCGCCGCCTTCCATTGCGGCTTTGGCAGGTACTGTGATGTCTAAAATATCGGGTGTCATTTTGGCCCATATTGGCAAATCTGTTACCTCAGCAACCCAACCCGTTACCTCTTTAGCCATGTCTGGGTTTTGTCCCATGGCTGCACCCATACCTTCTTCAGGATGGCCATGGGGACAAGAAAAATTCAATTCAAACATATCTACCCCTGTTTCGGCTATTCTACCTGTTAATTCCTGCCATGAATCCTTATTGTATTTCTCCATTATAGAAGAGATTAACACTTTGTCAGGGTGCGCATCTTTTATTGCCTTGAATTCATCCAGCCATACTTCTAGTGTTCGATCTGAAATTAATTCTATATTTTCAAAGCCAATAATTTCACCACTTGGGGTTTTTAATTTTCCATATCGAGGGGCAACATTTATGACCGGAGTCTCTGTCAAACTTACCGTTTTTGCAGAAACACCACCCCACCCATTATCAAAAGCCTTAATGATGGTTTTTGCATTAGTGCTTGGAGGCCCTGACCCAATCACAAATGGGTTAGGAAATCTAATGCCGTTTACTTCTATGCTTATATCTGCCATAAACTTCTCTTTAAATTAATTTGTTTTAAAGCTCAACCAATTTATCATAGGTCTCCGGACGTCGGTCACGAAAAAATTGCCAAGTTGATCTTACTTCATCAATCATATCCAGATCAAATTCGGCAACTAACAATTCATCATTATCTCTCGATGCTTCTGCAATGATTTGCCCTCTTGGATTTACG
This sequence comes from uncultured bacterium, assembly GCA_963933175.1. Classification (GTDB taxonomy): domain Bacteria; phylum Fidelibacterota; class Marinisomatia; order Marinisomatales; family UBA1611. Next base: position 4,078 of record CAWVTW010000084.1, on the reverse strand, counting down.
AAATAAGATGTGCCGTAAAATTCACCCAAGTTCCAAGGCTTTTCTATTCCAACTCGATTGATACAGCCCATAAAATATCCATTGGCAGCGGCATGGGCTGGTTGTTCTAATTTCCATAAGTATTCACTTAAACCAGCAACCGTTGCAGATGGATTATAGACAATTTCTGCACCATTCAAACCAAGACACCTTGCCCCATCTGGGAAATGTCTATCATAACAAATATAGACACCCACTTTCGCATATTTTGTTTCAAAAACAGGGTAACCCAAATTGCCAGGTTTGAAAAAATATTTTTCCCAAAATCCAGACGTATGGGGGATATGATTTTTCCGGTATTTTCCCAAAAAAGTTCCATCTGCATCAATGACTGCTGCCGTATTATATAATACACCGGCTTGTTCTTTTTCATAAATTGGTACAATAATAACCATATTATATTTTTTTGCATATTCTTGCATTTGTTCAGTAGTGGGACCAGGAATGGTTTCTGCAGAAGCATACCATGCGTTATCTTGTCCTGGACAGAAATAAGGTGTACTGAATATTTCTTGCAGACATAAGATTTGGACACCCTGTTTACCCGCATCTTCAATCAATGGAATATGTTTTTGAATCATTGCATCCATAATTTCGGCAATGGTTCCTTCTCCTTCCGTCATAGGAAGGCTCATCTGAATCAATCCAGATTTAATATTTCTAGGCATTAGCTATCTCCTTAAAGTTTATTATTTCATACCACCATAAAGGCCGCGTTTTAAAAAGTGCCCATCACCTTTCTTGCCTACGTATTCACAATTATCTATGATAATCTTCCCTCTGGAAAGAACGGTTTCCGTAAATCCTGTTACTTCAAATCCTTCATAGGTATTGTAATCTACATTCATATGATGGGTACACGTATTATTCACACTAATTGTTTCTGTTCGATTCGGATCAAAAATAACAATATCCGCATCGCTACCCACAGCAATGGTTCCTTTTTTAGGGAAAAGACCAAATGTTTTTGCGGCAGCAGTCGATGTTAATTCAACAAATTTATTTAAGGAAATTCTTCCTGAATTCACTCCCCCATTAAAAACAAGGCTCATACGATTCTCCACACCGGGACTACCATTTGGGATTTTCGAAAAATCATCAATTCCCAATATTTTTTGATCCTTGAAACAAAATGGGCAATGATCTGTGGCGATGGACTGAAGGTCGCCGAATTTTAATCCTTTCCATAATTCATCCTGATTCCATTTTTCTCGAAGTGCCGGTGTCATAACATACTTAGCACCTTCAAATCCTTCTTGATCATAATAAGAATCGTCTAAAAATAGATATTGTGGGCATGTTTCAGCAAAGGCATGCACCCCTCTGTTTCTAGCAAGCATAACTTGTTCTAAAGCATCGGAAGATGATAAGTGGACAATGTAGATTGGGACTTGCGCAACTTCTGCAATTGAAATGGCGCGATGAACGCCTTCTGCTTCCATTCGAGTTGGCCGTGTAATGGCATGATATTTTGGTTCTGTTTTCCCTTTTGCCAGAGCCTGTTTTACAATTTCATCAATAACAATTCCATTTTCTGCATGCATACAAACAACGGTGCCATCTTCCCCTGCTTTGCGCATAGCACGATAAATGGTCCCATCATCTACATATAACACACCTGGATAAGCCATAAATAACTTGTAAGAAGTAACACCAGCATTAGCCAACATTTTCATTTCATGGACACGATTATCTTCTAGATCGGTCACAATCATATGAAACCCATAATCGATGGCTGTTTTTCCATCTGCTTTCGCATGCCATGTATCTAATGCTTCCAGCGTTGAATGCCCTTTGGATTGAATAGCAAAATCAATAAGTGTTGTTGTTCCACCATGAGCTGCAGCACGTGTTCCAGTTTCAAAATCATCTGCAGATGTGGTGCCCCCAAACGGCATATCTAAGTGGGTATGTGGATCTAATCCACCAGGGAATAGGTATTTCCCAGAAGCATCAATGACTTCGTCTGCTTCTATTTCGAGTTTATCCCCTATAAGGGTTACTGTTTCATTTTTAATAAATATGTCAGCCAAATAGTCATCAACTGCTGTAATGACACGGCCATTTTTAATTAGAACAGACATCGTATTATTCCTTATTTACGAATCATTAAAAATTCTACACACTTTGGGTGCTATTTCCCCAAGCATTTAATCCTCTTTCTTCGTCCGTCCCTGGAATTGTATTATCCAGTATTAATGCAGAAAATGCACCCACTGCCATCCCAGTGCTTCCCAGTGTATTTAAAATATTGGCCAGCCAACTAGGTTCAAACTGCATTGGATGCTGACTGAAATATTCTGGAACAGATAAACCCATAAAAAATGCAAAACCCAGAATAAATAAATTTCGTGTAGAATTAAGGTCAACAAATTGCAGATTGGATAAACCAACAGCCGCAATCATGCCGAACATTGCACAATACATTCCACCTACAATGGGTTGGGGAATTGTTGTAAACAATGCACCAAATTTAGAAACAGTCCCTAACAATATCATTAAAATAGCTCCCGCCTGAACAACCCTACGAGATCCAACGCGGGTTAAACCGATTGCCCCAATATTTTCACTATAGGAAGTGGTGCCGTTTCCTGAACCAAAAATCCCCGCTATTAAACACCCAATTCCTTCAAATGTGATGCCCCTATTTATTGTTTCCTTATCAGGAACGGGCGCTCCGGAAAGCCGGGCACAGGCATAATAATCCCCGATTGATTCCACTATGGATGCTATATATCCAGCCACCATGCCAACAATTGCTGCTGCACCAAACTGTGGGAATCCCCACTGAAAAGGATAAGGAATCCGAAACCACTGTGCGTCTTTCACGTTTGCCAAACTTGTGTGTGCGGGGTGTCCTTCAGGGAAAATGCCTAAAGCTGTACAAATAGCTGACACAGCCCAGGCTGCCACTATTGCAAGCAGAATAGGATAAAGTTCAAACGTACGATGTTTGCCACGGAGATATTGGCTGAAAAGAATTATCAAGAAAATCGTTAAGCCGCCAATAGGCCAATAGCGTCCTGCTTCCGGCGCACCAAATTTGAATAATGCTAAACCGATTAATGCAATGGTGGGAGCAATTGTTATGGGACCTACAAATCGTAATAAACGACCCACCATACCACTTGCCCCTACAATAATTTCAGCAAGAGAACCGGCGATAATAGCGCCTTGCACATGCTGCATGCGTACTTCCCAACCGGCATTGGCTAAAGCAGCCATGCCACAAATTGCAAATGTCGGCGCTAAAAAGGAAAAGGTTCCACCTTGAACAATGGGAAGACGGTTTCCCCAGGTTGTTTGAAGTAAGGTAGTAATCCCACTGACAAAAAACATAGTAGCAATTAACCAACCTTTTTGTATTGGGTCATCTAACCCAAATGCCGGGAACAATAAAAGGGGAATGGCGACCGTTGAACCAAACATGGTTAAATAATGTTGGAACCCTAAAACAAGTGTTTCACCTATAGGAGGGATATCATCAATATTGTATAGCAATGAAGTTTGATTCTCTTTCATATAAACCTTCTATTCATTTTTTTACGAGAAGAATTAGTTTGAATGCTGTGTCCTATTCTTTTGTTTTGAATAGAATTCATTCTCTGTATTATACATAGAAAGTTAAACATACAAACGAAATGAAATCAGCCAAATTTTCTCATTACAAACAAATGCTAGATATTGCCATCCAAGAAGCTCAGGATGGATTGGATGAGGGAGGAATTCCCATTGGCGCTGCTCTGTTTTTGGAGAACGGGACTTTGCTCGGGAAAGGCCGAAACGGGCGTATCCAGAAAAGTGATCCTTCCCTACATGGAGAGACAGATGCTTTCCGTAATGCAGGGAGACAACGATCCTATTCCAATACCATCATGGTTACAACCCTGGCACCCTGCTGGTATTGTAGCGGGCTAATTCGACAATTCAATATAAAAAAAGTTGTTGTGGGTGAATCAGTTAATTTTTCCGGCGGTGTTGATTGGTTAAAAGAAATTGGTGTTGAAATTATTGACCTTAATTCTAAAACATGTATTAC
>CAWVTW010000083.1:0-5455 GCA_963933175.1 uncultured bacterium | reverse complement strand
CATGCTCCTTCCCTGCCTTTATTTGCTGAAGCATCCTGGGCAGAATGCAATACCAAATATTTTACAAATTTTCCCAGCAAAGAAAACCCATATGCCACCTTATCACCCAACTATCCACCTGAGAACCTGCTGGTACTCGTGAATCTGATGAGACGATGAATCATTCAGTAAATTATTTACTACGCCGATTAGGGTTTTATTTCGTAGCAGCATGGGCGGCATTAACGCTTAATTTTTTCATTCCAAGGATGATGCCAGGCGATCCAGCAGCTATTATTTTCGCCCGATTTCGAGGTAAACTCAAACCTGAAGCAATGAATGCTCTTCGAGAGACCTTCGGTTTAACCGATGAACCCTTGTTGGGGCAATATTGGTCTTACCTTAAAAGTATTTTACAGGGAGATCTAGGGATTTCTATTGCATATTTTCCTGAACCAGTAACCAGTATAATCTCCAGTGCCTTTCTTTGGACAATTTTTCTTGCTGGCTTTTCCCTAATTATTTCCTTTTCTTTAGGGACCTTATTGGGCACCATCATTGCTTGGAATAGAAATGGGAGACTAGATTCTACCCTCCCTCCTGTTTTAGCATTTGTGGGCGCATTCCCCTATTTCTGGTTGGCTATGGTAGCTCTGTATATTTTTGGTTTTGAACTAAGTTGGTTTCCCCTTGGCCATGCTTACGGAAATCATGTAACGCCCGGCTTTAATATTCCTTTCATCTTGAGCGCACTTTATCATGCTATACTGCCGGCATCAACCATGATAATAGTAAGCCTTGGCGGCTGGATGCTCTCTATGCGCAATATTATGATCACCACGCTCGGTACAGATTACATTTCTTTTGCCCACGCAAAGGGGCTTTCTTCGCGCCTAATTATGTTACGCTATGCGGCACGAAATGCAATCTTACCAAATTTTACAGGATTTGGAATGGCGCTGGGATTTGTTCTTAGTGGTGCATTATTAACAGAAATTATTTTTTCTTACCCGGGGCAAGGATATCTGCTACTGCAAGCAGTACGGGCTCAGGATTTTCCACTGATGCAGGGATTATTCATGACAATTACATTTGCAGTACTGGCTGCAAATTGGATAGTAGATATTCTCATTTTATTTTTTGATCCAAGGACAAGGACATAAATATATAATGGACTATATCCACAACAGTATTTTTACTCGCTGGATCACCGGTATCATCCAGAACCGCAAGGCAGTAACAGGGGTTGGTATCATTTTTGTTTTTATTTTTCTTGCAATATTTGGTCCTTTCATTACTCAGGACCCCACAGCATTTCTGAGCACGCCACTTTCACCTCCTTCCTGGGAACACTGGCTAGGAACCAATGGTCAAGGCCAAGATGTACTTGCCCAGACAATTTCCGGAGCACGGCAGACATTACTGGTTGGTTTCACCACTGGCATTATGGTTGTTCTGATTGGTGCCCTGATTGGCGGAATATCTGGATACTATGGTGGCCGTATTGATGATCTTCTATCTCTACTAATTAATGTATTTCTAGTTATGCCGGGCCTGCCGCTGATGGTGATCCTTGCCAGTTGGCTCCCGCCGGGACCTGGTACACTAACAGGCGTATTAGTGCTTACCGGGTGGGCTTGGAATGCCCGTGTAATTCGTTCTCAAATGATGACGTTTCGAAATCGTGATTTTGTATCAGCCGCAATCGTCAGTGGGGAGCGTAACATCAGAATTATTATCATAGAAATTATGCCACGTATGCTTTCTCTTCTTGCTTCTTCTTTCATTGGTGCGTCTATTTATGCTATTGGCGCCCAAGTGGGGTTGGAATTTTTGGGATTGGGCGATGTAAGCACGATTACCTGGGGAACCAACCTATACTGGGCCAGCAATGACATGGCTCTGCTCACAGGTTCCTGGTGGACCTTTGTACCTACCGGCTTAAGTATTGCCATTGTGAGTTTTGCTCTAACGTTAATCAATTTTGGCATTGATGAAGTAACCAATCCGCGGTTGATTTCAGAACGGGTATGGCATGAAAACATTCCAAGAGATAAGGCTGTTAACGGGATAACTCCAGTTGTGAAAGACCATGAATAATTCTGTCCTCTCCATCCAAAATCTTTGTGTGAACTATATTACACCTGGTAATCCTGTAAAAGCAGTAAATGACGTTTCTTTTGAAATCCAGCAAGGAGAGATTTTTGGCTTAGTAGGAGAATCTGGCAGTGGAAAAAGTACCGTGGTACAGGCAGTACTACGTACTCTTCCACCTCCTGCCGTTATTACAGGTGGTAAAGTTATAATCAATAATAAAGATATTCTTTCTATCTCAAATGCTGACGTGTTACAATACCGCTGGAAACAAATATCAATTGTAATGCAGAGCGCCTTGAATGCGCTAAATCCTGTCCTAACAATACGAGAACAGATCAAAGATGTTTTGGAAATCCATAGTGATCTAACTGGGAAAGCTATAGATAATCGTATACATGAATTATTATCTTTGATTGACATTGACGTTAGCCGTCTGGATAGCTATCCACACCAGCTCTCAGGTGGGATGAGACAAAGAGTCGTGATTGCTATCGCCCTGGCTCTAATGCCGCCAATCATTATTATGGATGAACCTACCACTGCACTTGATGTTATTGTAGAGCGTGAAATCCTTGCGAAAATTATCGAACTACGTAAAGAACTTGGTTTTACAATCCTTTTTATTACCCATGACATCAATCTATTATTAGAGTTTGCGGACCGTCTGGCAATCATGAGGAATGGTAAGCTTATTGAATTGGGTCAAACACAAAAAATCCGTGCGGGTGGTGAGCATTCCTATACTCAAAAATTAATTGGGGCACTTCCATCTGCATCAGGGCCCCGAAAAAAGGGATTACTCTCTAAACCAAAGAATCCAAATTTCGGCAGTACACCTCTACTGGAAGTCCAGAACCTCAGCAAGAGTTTCCCTGTTTCCGGATTTTTTCGACCAAAACTGATCGAAGCTGTTAAAGAGGTATCCTTCCAAGTTTTTCCTGGAGAAATCGTAGCATTAGTTGGAGAGTCTGGTAGTGGAAAAAGTACCATCGCTAAACTAATAACGCGCTTAATTCGACCAACATCGGGAGATATCTTTTTAAACGGCACTAATAAAAAAGTTTCTGAGGCACGAAGAGTACCCTTAGAATATAGAAAGCAGGTTCAGATGGTATTTCAAGATCCATTTGGATCTCTCAATGCAGTACACACTGTTTATCATCACTTGGTCAGACCTCTTTTGCGACATCAGTTAATACCAAAAGATGAATTATTTAATTATATTATCGAAATGTTGGAAAACGTGGGCCTTTCTCCAGGGGCAATGTTTGCAGAAAAATTTCCTCATGAAATGTCAGGCGGTGAGCGTCAGCGGGTAGCATTAGCCAGGGCACTGAGCCTAGAACCTGATCTGATCGTGGCCGATGAGCCTACTTCTATGCTTGATGTATCTATACGTATGGAGATCCTAGAGGTCCTAGCTCAGATGCGAATCAAAAAGAATTTATCAATCATTTTTATAACCCATGATCTGGCATCCGCACGATATTTAGCAGACAGAATTATCGTCCTTCAACATGGTTCAATTGTTGAACAAGGTCTCGCTGAAGACCTGATCCAGTCACCACAAAAAACGTATACAAAACAATTAGTAAAAGCAGCTTCACCAGGCTGGTTTAAAAGTTTGTCATTCAATCAAAAAAATAAGGATTAGATAATGCCTGAGAATAAAACGTTCCCTAGAGATTTTAAGTGGGGAACAGCCACATCAAGTTACCAGATTGAAGGCGCTCCAACTGCTGGTGGTAAAGGACCATCCGTTTGGGATTCGTTCAGCCATATTGAAGGAAAAATCAAGAATGGAGACACAGGAGATACGGCCTGCGACCACTATCATTTATGGCGTGATGACATAGAATTACTAAAAAAGCTAGGGGTTAATGCTTATCGCTTTTCAATTAGTTGGCCAAGAATTTTCCCAACAGGTAAAGAGAATGAGCCAAATCAAATTGGGCTCGATTTTTATAGCAGATTAGTTGACACTCTTCTTGAAAATAAAATAACTCCTTTTATAACCTTAAACCACTGGGATATACCCCAAGGCTTAGAAGATATTGGAGGCTGGCCTGAAAGGGATATTGTACATGAATTTGTAAAATACAGTTACCATGTCAGCAAACACCTAGGTGATAGAGTTAGAAATTGGATTACTCATAATGAGCCATGGTGCGTCAGTTATCTGGGGTATATTGAAGGACACAAACCCCCTGGCCTAATCAATAAATGGTCAAAAAGTTTGGCCACTGCACACCACCTATTGCTTTCCCATGGAATGGCCATTCCAGAAATAAGAAATAATTCAAAACAATCTGAAATAGGCATAACCCTTAATTTAAATACGGCAATACCTGCATCTGGAAGTACGTACGACGAGGATGCATGCAGATTCTTTGATGGTCAGTTTAATCGCTTATATCTTAACCCACTCTATAATAATGAATACCCAGACGATGTGTTTGAATACCTTAAAACTAAGAGCTTAATCTCTGAATCAGATCTTAATTTTATAAAACAGGGTGATCTAAATATCATATCTACTAAAACAGATTTTTTAGGGGTGAATTACTATAGCAGAGCGGTTATTCGAAATGAAGAAATCGATGAAAAGAATAACCTTCCCCGCAATGTGGACATGGGTCCGAAAACAGATTTCGGCTGGGAGATTTACCCGCCTGGGATTTATGATTTACTTATGAGATTAAAAAATGAATATAAAGTGCAAAACATTTATATCACCGAGAATGGATGTTCCTATGGCGATGGCCCCAATTCGGAAGGAAAAATAAATGATAAAAGACGAATCGAATATTATCATTCACACCTTACGGAACTCAAGAGAGCAATTGAAGATGGTGCCCCATGCAATGGTTATTTTGCCTGGTCTTTAATGGATAATTTTGAATGGGCCCAGGGATTCAGCCAGCGCTTTGGCCTGATTTGGGTAGATTTTGAAACCTTAGAGCGTATTCCAAAAGATAGCTATTACTGGTATAAGAAGTACATTTCAGCAAATGGATTAGATGAAGACTAAATGACCAACATACCAGAAAATACTATGTCAGTATATATTACGGCCAAGGACACCGGGCAAAAAGTAGAGCAGGTGAATCTATCTCACATCCTGACTACAAAGACTATAGAATCCCCAACCATCAAATTAAATAAAAATGGGACTCGTCAGGAGATCCTGGGGTTTGGAGGTGCGTTTACCGAAGCTGCTGCAAGTGTTTATCATAAACTGGATCTTGAAAAAAAGGAAGAAATTATTCAAGCCTATTTTGGGCCAAATGGAAATGGCTACAACATGGGTAGAACTCATATAAACAGTTGCGATTTTTCTCTTGGCAACTATGCTCACTGTGAAACAGCAGGAGATAAA
>CAWVTW010000082.1:0-5521 GCA_963933175.1 uncultured bacterium | reverse complement strand
AGTAATCGATGCGTACAGACTTTGAAGAATATAAATGCGCCAGTGAGAAGAAAATTGTGGATCTATTTTCATTTAATTTTTACACTTTTTGGACTATTTAATTCCGGGGAAATTGTCCAGTCGTTTCTGACATTTTATAAACAAAAAACCCTCTACCATTATAGTAGAGGGTTTTCCCTTTTTGGTATGAAAAGGGGTTTTAAAAACCTTTAATAGTTCCTGATTTTTTATAAATCTGCCAAACGATATGCCATCCAAGTCCTACCATAACCATCAAGACTAACCAGTTGGTTGAGTCTGTAATACCGAATTGCCCTCCGGCAAAAGGCGTTGTGTGTTGATTGATCATTGTCCAAATTAATGGAAAACTCATATAAGTATTATGCTTGGAACGAAGCCCAGCCAATCCGGCATCAGCAGGATCAGGTGCTGCGCCATTTTTAATGGCTTTAATAATTCTTTGTTGGGCGGGCCAAATTCGGTACCAAACATTGAAAGCCATATTGGTTCCTAAGAGAGTACCAAGATGAATATTGAATGCGCGATAACTGAATCCAGCATAAAACTTCATCAGATAAACCACGCCAGCAATGAGCAAAAAACTAACTATTGTGATTACACGAACATCTTTAATCAACCCACTCTTGTATAGAGCGTCATAAAGGAATACAGCAACAAAGGTTACCAATAACATAACGTGCGCAAGAGATGTTACTTCCGTTCCTGCTTCGAACATGAGGTTTCCTGCAGATTCGCCCATTAGAAGGGCGCCATCCCAAAAGACCACATATAGGAGTACAACACCCGTGACCCAGGTCCAAGCCGCTCCCCAGCGGAAAAAGTAAAGTGCTCGCGGCATGAGTTCAGGAACCACTTTTTGTTTTGAGTCTGCATCCATGGTTGCCACAACGTGACCATTTATCCAGTTAAAAAAGTAGAGTATCCCAATCCAGACAATGCCTGCAATGATGTGGAGCCATTTAACTATCGGATGTAATGCTTCCATTATTTTTTCCTTTTCTTTTTAATATAATCTTTAGTTTTTAAGTTAGTTAATTTAGATAAAGTAAGTTTGTGATTCAAATTAAAGAGATAAAATTTTATGCTTCAGGATAAGGGAACAATTTCTCTAGAGATATGACTTTCCCATACTCATCTCTGTAAACAACATGATCTCTCTTGAATTTTGTATAGGAATCTAATCCTGACGCTGCTGCTAACGTTTGCAAACCATTTCTTAATGTGATTACATAATTTAAAACTCTCCATTTTTTTTCATCTACAACCAGGGCTTTTTGGTGCTCAGGATCTGTTGTCGCAACCCCAACCGGACATTTATTCGTATGGCATTTTTGAGCTCCAATACACCCCACAGAAATCATCATTCCTCTTGCAATATTAATTAAGTCAGCTCCTGATGCTAAAGCAATTGCAATTTTATCTGGGCTAAAAAGTTTACCACTCGCAAATATTTTGACTCTATCTCTTACACCTGTTTTTCTAAGTGCATCATCACAATAAATTAATGCTGATTTAATGGGAACTCCCATTGAATCCGCCATTTCTTGATAAGTTGCTCCTGATCCACCTTCACCCCCATCGACTGTAATAAAATCAGGACCTCTAGATGTTTTAGCCATGTAACTGGCTAATTCATCTGCAGAATCAGGGCCACCCATGACGATCTTAATTCCAACGGGCTTACCCCCTTCTTCACGCAATTTATCAATAAAGTCAAACAATGTAGGGAAATCATGAAATTGTCTATGTCTATTGGGTGAATCCACTGTTTTCCAAGGTTCTACGCCACGAATTGCTGCAATTTCTTCATTAATTTTACTTCCCTCTACATGTCCACCTCGAATTTTAGCTCCCTGAGCTAATTTAACTTCAAAACAACGTAATTGAGGGTTGGAAGCTTTTTCCTTAAATTTTTCCCAACTAAAGGTACCATCTTCATTTCGAACTCCAAAAATACCTGATCCTATTTGCATTATAACATCCCCACCGCCTATTGTGTGATAAGGGGCAAGCCCTCCCTCACCAGTATGAACCCATGATCCAGTGGCAGCGCCTAGCCCATAACTCATGGCGCTGATTGCATTTTCTCCAAGGGCACCATAGCTCATAGCACTCATACCAACTGGGCCTCTTACTTTCCATGGCTCTTTGCAATTTGGACCAATAATAATTGCATCTTCTTCAGGAAGAGTCCATGGTGAAACATCTACATCCTCCAAGTACTCTGTCCTTGAAAAAAGACCCTCCGTGCCAATATATCTCTTTGAAGGAATCTTTGGTAATAATTCTACTTTCATTTCTTCCTTCTGCTTGGGAAACATTGAATTGCGAAGATAAAGGCCTGGTTTTTCAAAGTCTCTTTTTGATCCAAATGCAATTACTGTTTTTAAATATTTACCCTGAACAACAATATTTGCAAAATCTGATCTATTGAAAGGCTTGCCTTCATCATCAGCATCAAACATATACTGTCTAAGCTCAGGACCCAACATTTCTAGAAAATATCGAACTCTTCCCAAAAGAGGAAAGTTTCTTAAAATTGAATGCTGACTTTGGCGGCTGTCATGTATATACCAGAATAGGAAAAGGATAGGCGGTACAGATATCATGATGAGTACAAGGCTTGTTAAAACAGTTAATCCTAAATCTTGAAACATTTCAATCTCCTTTTAATTTGGTTAGACCATTAAGTTAATGCTATTTAACGATCAAAATTGGACAGGGACAATCTTCCATTACCTTCAAGGGTTTACTCCCCTTGAAAAATTTCATAAGTGGATTTTTGCTTGAAGCACCCATAATGACAATATGGTTATCTCCAGCTTCGTTTTTAATAATTTCTGAAGGATCACCCACACGATAAATATTTTGATATTGAATTCCTGCTCTCCTCATAAATTTTCCAGCCCTTTCTGCAGCACCTTTATATCCATCTCCAAATCGGTCAACTTTACTTACCGTCAAGATATCAACATCAATCTTAAATGCTTGGGCAACTCGTACCCCAAATTTTACGGCACCTTTTGTTCCAGTTGAATCATCTACTGCCAACAAAAGTCTATATTTTTGATTTGGATCAAATTGGTTCACCACAAAGATCGAACTGTCGATATATTGAATTAAATCGTGAGCCATACGACGCTTACCGCTCCCCCCAATAATAGTAACATCATAATGACCTTGTTCAACTTCATCTCTTAATTCGGCAATTATGTCTCCATTTCTCAATATCAATTGAACGTCTTTGCAAACAGTACCTTTCAAAAATACTTCCGAACGGTTTTCACCTATTTCTACCAGCATATTTGTTGAGAAACCTGCTTCTACAATTGTGGGGGAAATATAATTATTTTCCGCCAAGAAATTAAATGCCCATTCCAGAACGTCAATTCCGGGTCTGTCAAATTCCCAGGAGTCCATTCTTTCCTGCGCCAAACTAACAACTTTTGAATTGAATTTATTGGCTTTTTCAGCAACATCTACAATGGTAGTAGATGCATTTAAAGCTTTTGCAATTTGCATACCCACTCTGAGCGTTGGTCCGGAATACTCTTTACTGGCAACTGCTATTAGAATCTTCATACTGCTTGGATATTAATCATTTTTTAGTTGATTATCAGCCAATAAGTATTGGCATAAATTACAAGAAGAATCATGGATATTACACCCACCCTCCATCCAACCTTTAAAAAATCTTTTGCACCAACTAAGCCACTAGAATAAACTATTGTACATGCGGGAGCAGCCACCGCTGTAAAATATCCAAATGCAGATGCAATTGCCGTTACTAACCCTAAATGCATGGCATTTTCACCAAGATTTAGCGTAATCGGGCCTAATACGGCAACAGTTGCGGAGCTAGACAATACATTTGCCATTGTAGTGGTCATAACAATAATTATTGTATCGACGGCAAATGGGAATGAATTCATAATAGTTCCAAATAGATTTATAACTTGATTGGCTAGCCATAACGCGGCACCTGTGTCATTTATATTTGACCCTAATGAGATTGTTGCACCAAATAATAAAATAACACCCCAATGTGTATTCTTACTTAAGTCTTCCCATTTTACATAACCTGCAACTAAATATATAAATACGCCAAATAAAGCAATCGTTCCCAGACCATAGGTCTCACTCAAAAATACCCAACCAAGAAATACTAAAAGGAAGATAAATGCAGCCACCGTATCCCTTCCTGTCATATTAGGGGATTTTGCTACTTGCACAACTAATTTCCGGACACCCGTATCTAGATGGTCATATTCCGGAGTAAAACTTTTAATCAACACCCATGAAATAATGGGAATCTGGACAATGACTAGTGGATACACTTTTATCATCCATTCCAAATAGGAAATTGAGAGTCCAAAATCATGAAAGTAGGACATCATAATTACATTCCGACCGCCGCCCGACGGTGTCCCTATGGATCCAATTAATGCGCCATATGCAATGGAAAAAAGAAGTACTGCACTTAATCCTTTAACTTTATCTTTATCTTCAGAAGTAAATCGAATCAAGGTCATTCCAATAGGAAGCATAATAGCAGCGACGGTATGTTCGCCAATAAAGGAAGATAATATTGCTGAAATAGCAGTAAACCCGAAAACAATATTTTTTGTTTTATTTCCAGTTAAAGTAATAATGCCCAAAGCAATCTGTTTATCCCATCCCTGTTTAATAATAGCAACGGAGAGCATGAGGGATCCCATTATGAAAAAAACTGCATCATTCATAAAGGAACGAGCAATTCCATCTGCATCATTAATCCCCAATATAACTTCAAAAACAAGAATATAAATAGCTACTGCTGGTAAAGGAATGGGCTCGGTAATAATCATCATTAGTGCAGTAATAACAATAATGATAATTCGATATCCTTCTAAGGTGAGGCCTGAAGGTGTAGGCAATAGGACTAGTATAATACCAACCGCAATTGTAATCAAAAACCACTTCTTCTGGGTAACCCAAAAAAGAAAGTTTGTTAGTGATGATCGTGAAAAGCCTAGCATAAAGACATCAAATTTAGGGAATTAAATATTACTGGATGAAATGAAAGGCCATAAATAAAGTAATAGAAATGCTTTTTTATTAAGAAACGATCCTGTAAAACTGGTCAATGGTCATGATCACATTTGCTTGGAATGCGTGATCCGTCTTCTAAAATGGCCCATTTCCAAATGGGAACGCGTTTTTTGAGTTCAGTGATAAAAAAATCCATGGCATCCAATCCTTCTCGCCGATGCTTAGACCAAATGGAGACATGAAGACTTGTTTCACCCACTTCCACTTTACCAATGCGGTGTTTACAAAATAAATCATGGATTGGAAATTTTTTCTCTGCTTCTTCCGCTAATTGGGTCAGTTCGGCTTCCGCCATTCCTTCGTATTGTTCATATTCGAGAGCAGTAATATTTTCACCATGTTCCGTGGCCCGGACACGGCCATTGAATACCAGTTCTGCACCATCTTGCTGACGATTATCTTCAGATGG
>CAWVTW010000081.1:0-5543 GCA_963933175.1 uncultured bacterium | reverse complement strand
GATTTGTGCAACAGGAATTGATGAAAATGAAAATGATGAAAAGAACTGGGCAAACCATGATATAATGGTTTGGAGCAACCAGGCAACATTTCCAGCTAACACGGATAAATAAGGAGAGAAGGATAAAGCGATGATCATAAATCCAACTACGACGATGACCCCAATAATGGGAACAATAATCACGTTTGCCACGATAGAAATAATGGGAATCTTGTGAAAGTAAGCTGCCGTGATAGGTAATGTCCCGATCTGTGCTGACAATGAAACTAAAAAGAGAGATAGCGTGTTTTTTAAGAATGAATTTTGAATATGTTTAGGATTAATTATTTCTGGTAATAATTTTTCAAAAAGCCCATAGAAGTAAATAATAGAAATCACAGCGGAAAAACTCAAAATAAACCCTAAACCCTTAATATATAAAGGTTCATACGCTAGTAGAAGGCACGCGGCAAAGCCAATGATATTCCAAATGTTCCCCGGGCGATTGACAATGGGCGATATAACATATAGACCAGCCATAATAGATGCACGAACCACACTGGGTTTCCCACCAGTGAGAGCACAAAAAGCGAATAGCCCTAAAATAATAACAACACGATTCCAACCCCACGGTATACGGATAATTGACGCAAAAATAGTTAAAATAATTAGAATATATCCCACATGCAGCCCGGACACAGCCAAAACATGGATTACACCTGTATTGGCAAAATCTAATTTCATATTTTCATCGATAGTGGACTTATCACCTAAAAGCAATGCTGTAAGCAATCCAGCCGTTTTAGGATCTGTAGCATTGTTCAGAGAGTTCCTGACAAAAGTTTGAGTTGAGCGAATCCAGCTTATAATAAAAGGCAAATTGCCTTGATGAATAATGCTGGCATGCTTTTTATCAATAAATATTCTACCATAATTACCCTGACGACTAAAGTGAGATCGAAAATCAAAATCACCGGGATTTCTTTTACCCACCAATTTTTTCATCTTCCCTATTGATAAAAGTGTATCACCTTCATTTGGGATTGGTCCTTTTCCGAAAACAGACACATTGAAATCACCTTTGAGTGCATTGTCCGATAGAAATAAAATCTCGCAATCAGTTCGCCAGCCATATTCGGTCTTTTTCATGCTATGAACAATTCCCGAAAATGAAACAGTTTTACCATGTAAAGAATCAGCGAGAGATAAGTTTTGTTCAATCTCATTGTTTCGGACAGATGAAATAAACCATCCGCTTGTAAAAATGAGACTCGAAAGTAGAAAAAGAAAAATTGTATCGGATTGCCGAAGCAAAAGACCAATGAAAATGATAAAACATAAAACGAAGGGAATCCACGTATTTTGCCAACTGATTCCAACGATAATTCCCAATGACAAGAAGATAGAACAAAAAAAATAGAAACGAGTGCGGATGATACTTTTGTACTTGTTTTCCATACATAAAATGTAACATAAGCAAGATTAGAAGAATAACGATTTGTCCTTATTCACTCTTTTCTCTAAACTCCTCACCATATTTTTGACTTCAACGGAGATTTCATGGACAGACAGAAAGCCGGTTTAATTGCATTCGGTATTATCATTTTCATTATGTACGCCTTTGGGCTTCATATTTTTGATGCAGTATGGTCTTTCCCAAGTCAGCGTGCAGTCCCACTCATGGTATTGGCTTTGGTGGGAACAGGTATTTATGCTACCATACGACTCGGTTTTCCGCAACTACGATATTTAAAACATGGTATTAATGTTACCCGGGGTCTTTACGACAATCCTGAAGATGAAGGAGACCTAAACCATTTTAAGGCGCTAACTACTGCACTCTCTGCAACAGTTGGAATTGGAAATATCGCCGGTGTAGCCACTGCAATTTATTATGGCGGTCCCGGTGCACTTTTCTGGATGTGGGTCACCGCATTTTTCGGAACCACATTAAAGTATGCAGAATGCACATTGTCCATGAAATATCGTGAGATGGATGCCCTGGGAAAAACAGCCGGTGGTCCCATGTATACTATCGATAATGCTCTTGGGAAAAACTGGCGATGGATGGCAGTGGCATTTGCTTCTTTTGCGGTTATTTGTTCTTTTGCCACGGGGAATGCTATTCAGTCCTTTACTGTGTCAGATCAAATCTATTCAGAAGTTGCCAACGTTGTAGGGAATACACATTATTTAACACTAAAACATGAACTATGGAACGGATTCCATGTATCTATTCTGCAGTTCATAAATGGAATTGTAATGGCCACTGTTGTTGGTCTGGTTATTATTGGTGGAATTAATCGGATCGGAAATGTGACTGGTTACCTAGCTCCTATTATGGCATTAGTTTATGTATCTGCCGCATCTCTTATTATTATTTCAAATATAGATAAGATAGGTGAAAGTTTTTCCTTGATATTTACCATGGCTTTTAATCCGCCTGCTGCAGTTGCAGGTACTGGAGGTGGAATTTTAATGACCATGCTCTGGGGCATTAAACGGGGATTGTATTCCAACGAAGCAGGTCAGGGGTCGGCTGCTATTGCTCACTCTACGGCGAAAACAAAATATCCTGTACGTGAAGGCGCCGTTGCTATGTTGGGCCCATTTATTGATACACTCATTATTTGCACCATGACAGGATTGGTTATTCTCTCTACCGGTGCCTGGAAACACACACAATTTTTTGTGAACATTACAGCAACATCGGCTGAAGAAGCGAGACAAGCTATAGAATTAGGCGTTTTTCAGGGTCGTGAATTATTTAATAGCAGTTTACTCACTTCTTTCGCTTTTAAAGACGGCTTGAGTTTCCTTTTCGATTATGGAGACAAGATTGTAACAGTGTCCGTGCTTTTATTCGCTGTATCTACAGCTATAGCGTGGTCATTTTACGGTAACCGCTCTGCTGTTTACCTTTTTGGAGAAAAAGCCATTATGCCCTATTTATGGGTCTATGTGGCATTCGTCTTCATTGGAGGCATTGCAGAATTGGAAGCAATCTGGGCATTTGGAGATGCAGCTTTAGGTATTATGACATTTCCAAATTTAATATCGATTGTTCTCCTTACAGGCGCATTGAAAGGTATGACAAAGGAATATTTCTCAAAAGAACATGTCCCCTACCAAAAATCATGATTATTTAGCCGTTGCTGTGGAGGCTGCCATTGCAGCATCTCATATCATCATGGAAGCCCTGGAAAAACCCAGGGTAGCAAATCATAAAGGGAAAACAGATCTTGTTACCGTTACAGATCTTAGTTCTGAAAACATAATCAAATCCATTATTCGTGCATCCTATCCAGAACATGATTTATTAGCAGAAGAATCTGAGCAAGAATCCTCCCAATCTGACTTTCTCTGGATCATTGATCCTTTAGATGGGACAACAAATTTCGTTCATGGTTATCCTTGCTTTGCCGTTTCTATTGGATTGTTTTTTCAAAACAAACCCTTGATAGCAGTTGTATTGGAAATGCCAAATACCAAACTTTATACGGCAATAAAAAATGAAGGTGTTTGGTGTGAAGGTCAGTTATTTACCTGCTCACAAACAGACTCAATTGAAAAAAGCCTTCTTTTAACAGGCTTTGGCTATGATCATGATGAGTTGTGGGAGAGGAATATGTCCTTGTTCAAACATTTTACTGATAAATCCCATGGTGTCAGGCGATTTGGCGCTGCTGCGGTAGATCTATGCCATGTTGCTTCAGGAAAAGTAGATGGATACTGGGAGTTTGATCTAAAACCTTGGGATTCAGCCGCCGGTATTTTAATTGCACAGGAAGCGGGCTGTGTCGTCTCTCAAATGGATGGATCAGATTATTCTGTTTATGATAATAATATTTTAGTGGCAAATCCAAAAATTCACGGGGAAATGATTCTGGAAATAGAAAAAATTATTTAAACTGATCTCTAAATTGTTTCTCTGACCAAAGAGTTTCTATTCTATATATTAATTCTGCCTTTTTATGGAAATAAATTAATTCCATAGCATAAAAGTGATATACAGGTCCACCCTCTTCACGGGAACCCTCCCAATGATAATACACTGATGCCTTTTCTTTTTCTGAAACTACATCAAGGATCTCAATATGGTAATCGTGCCATAAGTCTGCATAGGGTGTCAAATCCGCTAAAAAAAGAGAATCATTTTGTGAAAACTGAACTAGAATCAAGGGCGCAATCATTTCAGTAAATGTGGAGTCACCTTTTTTTGTCAAAATTAACCTTTGTCCATCTCCTACTCTCCCTGTTATGACAGGAGAGTCTGCAGAAACAACCTTTCCATTCATTTCATGGATCAAATCACCAATATCTAGCATTGTTTGCAGAGAATCATCCACAATACCGGTAATCAGTAAGCTACCATCTGAATATTCTGTAAATATACCTAACCCAATATAGGGCGTATGGTGATACATAAAGTCTTCCGAGATCATGGAATACACAATGGAATCAGCACCGGCATAGCGGGCTTCTATAAATTCTGCAATGTCCGCATCTTTCAAAGGAGCAGAATACAGAATTGATAAAATGAAAATGAATGAATTGAGACGTTGAGTCAATTGATTATAATTTATATTTATCGATAAGATTAATCTCTTCAACTCGCCCTTCAAAATGGAAATCGTAAATAACTGCAGTTAACCATTCCTTCTCACTTTCAAGATTATCAAAGTTTACATTCTTGTACCAAATTTTTTCACCCGCATTCCATTTGTATTTATTTGCTTTCACGATATCCTTCTTAACAGGGTCATAATTAAAATTAGTAGCAAAAATAACATAAGTTGGTTTTTGAGAATTTTCTATGAGTTCAAGTACAGGTTTGTCAACACCGTATGATGGGTGGGTCAACAGATTTATAAGAGCATCTACATCATTCATGGCACGATGTGCATCAAAATAAAAACCATGCCAATAACATAAAAGTTCCTGCTTAGGGCTAGAAAACCCTCTCCCTAACCAGTCTATATCATTTATAGAACAGCCCCAGAGCTTAGTAGGTGATACGGATGAATGTTTATCCACGAAGGCACGGTCAAAAGATGCATTATGTGCCACTATTATATCAGCTTCCTTAAGGATAGCATCGACCCTTTCCCAATCGATGGTCTGTCCTTGAACCATATCATTGTTGATACCGGTAAGCAATGTTATTTCTTGGCTTATCTCTTCGCCAGGTTCATTGAATGATTCATACACTTGGTCGATGGAAATAATCATTCCAGATGATTTTTCGAATGTTGCCACTTTGAGTGCCAGTTCAATGATTTTATCATTGGCCCTGTTCACACCCGTTGTTTCCGTATCCAGAAAAGCAATTGAAATGCATTCCTGGTCGGTGATCAATAATTCTGGAGCAGGTTTCCCAAGCTTTTTTAAAATAATTTTGTTTTCACTTGTTTGAATGGATTTAATAAATGTCATTTTTTACTTTAATAAATTTTTATTAGTTTTTTTAGCAGATACACAGTCGAAAATAAAATATAATAAATAGTCGTAATCTGATGCAATTAATAACGCCTAAATCTACTCATCATCCTATAAACAAAAAA
>CAWVTW010000080.1:0-5578 GCA_963933175.1 uncultured bacterium | reverse complement strand
TTGGTTGGGATTTATTTAACAGAATTTGTACGCATCCGCGTACCACAAATGATTCCTTTGAGTTAATTATGAAACGTAGTTGGATAGAAACATTTTCAGAATCTTTAGGGATTATCTCGAAGATATCTGACCGTCCCGATTGGTCCGAAGAATTTGCAATGGAAGGTCCACGAGAGCTTTATAAATATCCCGACCCCAGCGAATGGGATGATTTTACAGAATTAGATGCATTGGCTTGGCCGGAGAAAAAGGAACGACATTATTCTATAGTTCCCACTACATGTTTCAATTGTGAATCGGCTTGCGGCCTCTTGGCTTATGTTGATAAGGATTCCAATGAAGTGCGAAAGTTTGAAGGTAATCCCCACCATCCCGGCAGTCGCGGACGAAATTGCGCCAAAGGTCCCGCCACTATAAATCAAATTAATGATACGGAACGGATTTTATATCCATTAAAACGAGTGGGCGAGCGTGGCGAAGGAAAGTGGGAACGTATTTCATGGGATCAAGCGCTGGATGAAATTTCGGAAAAGATTGCTGCATCTCTGCGCAAAAGTAAAGAGAAAGTAGTTTATCATGTGGGTCGACCAGGGCACGAAGGTTATGCCGAGCGCGTCCTGAAAGCCTGGGGTGTGGATGGGCATAATTCTCACACGAATATTTGTTCTGCGGGTGCACGAACCGGCTATGCTCTATGGCATAAATACGATCGTCCAAGCCCTGATCACACAAATGCAAAAGTGATTTTGCTGGCGTCGTCTCATTTGGAAACAGGCCATTATTTTAATCCACATGCCCAGCGGATTATGGAAGGAATGATGAAAGGGGCCAAGCTTATTGTCATGGATCCGCGCCTGTCTAATACGGCATCTATGGCAGATGAATGGATGCCCACCTATCCCGGCAGTGAATCGGCAGTTTATCTAGCCATGGCTAAGATCATTTTAGACGAAGGTATGTATGATCGCCATTATATGGAAAATTGGGTGAACTGGGATGATTATCTAAAAAATTTACATCCGAATGATCCAATTGAATTTGATCAATTTATCAAACGTTTGAGTGAAGAGTGGGCGGAATTCACTCCGGAATATGCTGCCAAAGAAGCCCAAATTGAAGCAGATCAGATTGTTCGTGTAGCGCGCATGGTTGGGAAAGCAGGAAGCAAACTTTCCACCCATGTTTGGCGCGGTCCGTCCATTGGAAATCTCGGCGGATGGCAAGTGTCACGGACGCTTCATTTATTGAATGTTCTCACAGGTTCTGTAGGCACGGAAGGGGGAACATCTCCAAGTGCATGGAATAAATTTCATCCTGAATTTTTTGATGTTCCACCGGGTCCGGACGCATGGAACGAATTGGCTTGGCCGAAAGAATACACATTGAATCATTATGAAATGAGTCAGATATTGCCCCATTTAATCAAGGATGGTCGCGGATCTATGGATGTGTATTTCACCCGTGTGTTTAATCCTGTATGGACTTTTCCTGATGGATTTTCCTGGATAGAAATGTTATCCGATGCAGAAAAAGTTGGCTGCCATATTGCCCTTACGCCCACTTGGAATGAGACTGCATTTTTTGCCGATTATGTTTTGCCCATGGGACACGCATCCGAGCGGCATGATATTAATTCTTACGAAACACAAGCGGGTATTTGGATTGCTTTTCGCCAACCTGTTTTAAGAGAAAAAGCGCGCCGCGATGGAAAAGAAATTGAATTCACCTATGAAGTGAATCCCGGAGAAGTATGGGAAGAAGATGAATTTTGGATTGAGCTTTCCTGGCGCATAGACAAAGACGGCGATTTGGGCATTCGGAAACATTTTATGAGTCCGTACCGAGACGGTGAAAAGATCAATGTTGATGAATATTATCAATACATTTTTGAGCACACGAATGGATTGCCTGAAGTAGCAAAAAAAGAAGGTCTTTCTGCTTTAGAATACATGCGGAAGTTTGGCGCTTTTATGGTGGACGATAATGTGTATCGGAATAATGAAAAAGAATTTGCCGATAGTGATGTAACTGTGAAGTCCAATGGGCAGATTGAAAAAGATGGCGATATTGTGGGATTGCGGGTTGATGGAAAAAATTATGCGGGATTTCCAACGCCGTCCAAACGGCAGGAAATTTATTCTCAAACTATGGTAGACTTTGGTTATCCGGAACATGCCACGCCGGGATACCGCATTAAAAGTCATGTGCATCCAGACGAGATGGACACAAGTAAAAATGAGTGTGTATTATTACCGAATTTTAGATTGCCAACGCATATTCATTCCCGTTCTGCCAATGCAAAATGGCTCACAGAAATCGCCCATAAAAACCCTATTTGGATTCATACCAAAGATGCGAAACGCCTTGGCGTGAATAATGGAGAATTACTCAAAATCACAACAGAAATTGGTTGGTTTGTAGATAAAGTTTGGGTGACGGAAGCAATCAAACCGGGTGTTGTGGCTTGTTCACATCATATTGGCAGATGGAGACGTCAGCAAGATGCGGGGAATCGATTCATGTCCAATACAGTCGATATTAAAAATATGGGTGATGGAAAATGGCAGATGCGTACGGTGACCGGAGTTGAACCGTGGGAATCGAAGGATCCAGATACGAATCGCGTTTGGTGGCGAGATGGGGGTGTTCACCAAAATATTACCCACGCTACAAATCCTGACCCAATTTCAGGTGCCCATTGCTGGCTCCAAAAAGTGAGCATATCTGTGCCGAAATCCGGCGAGAAATATGGTGATGTTTTCGTAGATACGAATAAATCATTTGAGCATTTCAAAAAATGGAATGCGTGGGCCAAAGATAGAGAGACACATCCCGATGGTTTACGTCGACCGCTGTGGATGGGAAGACCTTTAACGCCTCAGAAAGAGCAGTTTTATTTGAAATAGATCGTTTAATAATTCAATTGGCTAATAAATGAATAATTATTAACGCAAACTTCTAAATGAGCCAAATGGGAACACTATGAATAAGTTTAAACTTAATATTAACGGTGAACAGCATACTGTAAATGTTGACAGTGATACGCCACTTCTTTGGGTAATACGAGATACTTTGGGATATACGGGGACAAAATTTGGATGTGGACGTGGCCTTTGCGGTGCCTGTACAATTCACTTAGATGGGGAAGCGACTCGATCTTGTGTGACGTCCATTGATATGGTTGAAGACGATAGTGAAATCACAACCATAGAAGGTCTTTCTGAAGATAATCCACATCCCGTTCAACTTGCTTGGTTGGAAGAAGATGTTCCCCAATGCGGTTACTGCCAACCTGGGCAAATAATGACTGCATCAGCTTTCCTGAAAAGGAATCCAAACCCGGATGAAACCGATATTGATTCGGCAATGAAAATGAATATTTGCCGCTGTGGTACCTATCCCCAAATCAAGAAAGCTATCTTTCGTGCAGCCAATAATGCACAAAGCAGTGCAGGGGGAGACGATGAATAGACGCGATTTTATTAAAGTTGTTTCCACTGCAGGTTCTGGGTTTGCCTTAGGATTCTACATTCCCTACACCAATAAACTGAATGGAAAAACCGTTGCATCTACAATATTTGAACCCAATGCGTGGATCAAGATCAAATCTGATAATATGGTCCAAATCATGGTGGCAAAATCTGAAATGGGACAGGGTGTCTTAACATCTTTGCCTATGATTATCGCTGAAGAGATGGATTTGGATTGGTCAAAAGTTGTCGTAGAAAAAGCACCGGCAGATAAAAAAAAGTATGGTTGGCAAATGACCGGTGGGAGCAATTCGGTTTCAAGCGGATGGCAAAAATTAAGGGAAGCAGGTGCAATCGCACGAGAAATGCTGGTGATGGCCGCTGCCCAAGAATGGGGTATCCTTTCCAGTGAATGCAAAACACATAACGGGATTGTAACCCACGAAAGCACCGGGAGAGAATTATCCTATGGCGATCTGGCAAAAAAAGCCAGTCTTCAAAAAGTGCCCAAAAACCCAAAATTAAAAGCAAAGCGGGACTTTTCTATTATTGGTCAAAATGTGAAAAGAACAGATACATTACCCAAGGTAAATGGAACAGCTCAATTTGCATTAGATGTTCAATTGGACGGTATGTTGTATGCCACCGTGGTTCATTCGCCCGTATTTGGTGGAAAGCTCAAATCCTTTAATGAAGCGAGTGTCAACGACATTTCAGGCGTAACTAAAATATTCGAAATTGAAAATGGGCTGGCCATTGTTGCCCGAAACACTTGGGCCGCATTGAAAGCCAAAAAACAAATTGAAATCAATTGGGATGAAGGTGAAGCGGCAGGACTGGACAGTGAAAAGATCAGGAAAGACCTGCTTGATGCCAGTAAAGAGAAAGGTGGTGTTGTTCGTAAAGAAGGCAATGTCAAAAAGGCTCTGAAATCATCCGAAAACCAAATTGAAGCAACCTATGAATCGCCGCTTCAAGCCCATGCCACAATGGAACCCATGAACTGTACCGCTTATGTGCAAAGGGATAAATGCCAAGTCTGGGCAGGAACGCAGGATCCCAACGGGGCTAGAAAGATCGCTTCAAAAATTACCGGTTTATCTAAAAAACAAGTTGAAGTCAATGTTACTTTCTTAGGTGGAGGGTTTGGTCGTAGGGCTTTTAACGATTTTGTAAAAGAAGCCGTTGAAATATCAAACGAAATGAAAAAACCGGTCAAATTGACTTGGAGCCGTGAAGAAGATATGCAGCACGATTACTATAGGCCGCCAAGCCTTCATGTGATGAAAGGTGCTTTTGATCAAAATAATAATTTATCAGTCTGGAAACACCGAATTACGGCACCTTCAATCCTATTCTCTCAAATACTAAAGATGCCGTTCCCTTATAAAGAGAAAGTCGATATTATTGCTGTGGAAGGCGCAAAACATTTACCCTACGAGATTCCTAATATGCAGGTGGATTTCCAAATGACCAAATCATCGATTCCACTAGGATGGTGGCGATCTGTATATGATTCCCAAAATGCATTTGCCAATGAATGTTTCATGGACGAATTAGCAGAAAAAGCGGGGAAAGACCCTGCTCAATTCAGGTTGGACCTATTGCCAAAATCATCAAGAGATGCGAGAGTGATTAAGCGGGTAATGGAAAAATCGGGTTGGGATAATTTTAATAATGGTTCCAGTTATCAGGGAATTTCCTGTCATAAATCATTTGGAACATGGGTAGCCCAGGTGGCTCGTGTCTCTGTTAAGGGTAATAAAGTAAAAGTTCATGAAATTCATTGTGCAGTTGATTGTGGTATTGTAATTAATCCATCTATCGTAATGGCACAAATTTCAGGTGCCATCATCTATGGCCTATCCGCGACTTTAAAAAGTAAGATAACAATAAAAAATGGTCGTGTAGTACAAAGTAACTTTGATGATTTTGAGGTATTACGTATGAATGAGACTCCTGAAATTCATGTTTATTTAATTGAAAGTGATGAACCTCCTTCTGGTGTTGGTGAGCCGGGGCTTCCACCAACTGCACCAGCGGTTGTGAATGCGATCTTTGCTGCAACAGGGAAACGAATTCGAGAATTACCTGTTCAATTGAGTTAA
>CAWVTW010000079.1:0-5610 GCA_963933175.1 uncultured bacterium | reverse complement strand
TCTTTTTTATCTAAGTATCTTTAATGTAGTACTAATTTTTTGATAAATTCTGTTAAGGATATTTGAATAATAGCCAAGGTTTGGACCAAAATCAGGTAAAATAAAGATGGGTAAGAAAAAAACTTTAATTGTAATAATTACTATATCGTTTTTAGCGTTTTCGTGGATCGGCTACGTAACAATGAACCCAAATAAAACAAATCCAGGTATGGTTCGGTTTCTTTCATTAACTGACATTAATTCGATTGACCAATCTGAGCGTATTCGTTTAGGAGGGTTAGTTTCTCCCGGTACAATTCAAATTTCAGAGAACAACTTGCTAGATTGTAACTTCAGATTAGAACAGGGTGAACTTACTGTTCTTGTCCAATTTACGGGGACTCGCCCAGACCTTTTTAAGGATGAAGCAGAAGTCATCGTTGAAGGGAATTATCTAAATGGGATATTTAAAGCTGATCAACTTCAAACCAAATGTGCATCTCGATATGAGGGTGATTTGAAGGATGAATCAATTTATACTGCTGAATCTATATGATATCTATTTTTGGTAGTCTTTCCTTAAGCCTTGGGCTTGGGATGGCTGCCATCTGCATTTCCCTTTTATCTTTATTTCTGAAAAATAATGAATATAGATTTTTTATCGCAGGGAGCCGTGCAG
Source organism: uncultured bacterium (assembly GCA_963933175.1). GTDB lineage: Bacteria > Fidelibacterota > Marinisomatia > Marinisomatales > UBA1611. Next base: position 4,952 of record CAWVTW010000079.1, on the reverse strand, counting down.
CAATTGTTATATCTGTCTTATCAATTCTAGCGACTTTTTTATTATTAAATGAATTGCTGGTCAGCAACTTTGATGTTAGTTATGTAGCGCATTATACTAGTTTAGAAACACCATTACTTTTTAAAGTTACAGCCCTTTGGGCGGGGCAATCAGGTTCTCTCCTGTTTTGGCTTTTTATCCTTTCTGTATATACCTTGATTGTCATATTCCAATATAGGAATTCATTTACAAATTTGTTGCCCTGGGTAATATTCGTTATGGTGATTGTTCAGGCATTTTTTCTAATCTTGGTGATTTTTGTTGAAAATCCATTTGCACCAACAATCGCAGACTTTCAGGTTACCAATGGAAATGGTTTAAATCCACTTTTACAAAATCTGACTATGGCGATTCATCCACCAATGTTGTATTTAGGATATGTCGGATTTACAGTTCCATTCGCTTTTGCAATTGCTGCATTAATTACGAAAAATACAGGCTCAGTATGGATTCGATCGATTCGTCGATGGACCTTAATAGCCTGGTTATTCCAAAGTGCTGGGGTTATCCTAGGCGGCTGGTGGGCATATCATGAATTGGGGTGGGGTGGTTACTGGGCTTGGGACCCAGTTGAAAATGCATCATTTATGCCCTGGCTTACGGGGACAGCTTTTCTACATTCCATTATAATTCAGGAAAAAAAGGGAATGCTGAGAACTTGGAATATGATTTTAATATTAACTACATTTATTCTTTGTATTTTTGGGACATTTTTGACGCGGAGCGGTATTATGTCATCCGTCCATTCTTTTGCAGTTTCGGATTTGGGACCTGTATTTCTTGGCTTTATTATTCTAATTCTCGTTTTTTGTGTTAGTCTTATTCTTATTCGTCTTCCAGTGCTAAAAGCTAATAAAAAAATAGAATCTTTCACATCACGGGAAAGTGGGTTTCTGTTTAATAATATGGTTTTTGGATTAATTTGCTTTTCAGTCTTTTGGGGAACAATATTCCCTGTTTTGTCTGAAGCTGTAAAAGGTGAAAAGATTACAGTGGGAGCTCCTTTTTTCAATCAGGTAAACATCCCTCTTGGCTTGATATTGCTGTTTCTAACAGGTGTTGGACCTTTATTGGTTTGGCGCCGAACCTCAAAAAAAGCATTAATTCGAAATTTTTCTGCCCCTATACTTACAGGAATTATAGTTTTCATCATTTGTTTTTCTCTTGGGATTCGGAATACTACTATAATATCATTCCCCTTGATAGGGTTCGTAACGGCAGCCATAATAATTGAATTTCAACGTGGAGTAAAATCAAGGGTAACAAGATTTAATGAATCATTTATTAATGCACTAATAACTTTAATTTCAAAAAATAGATCGAGATATGGTGGATATATAGTCCATCTAGGAATTGTTTTTATGTTTATTGGGTTTTCTGGAAAGGCATTCGACTCTGAAACCGAATTCGCCATTAAGCGAGGGGAGAGCAAAGAATTTGATGGCTATAATTTTGAATTGGTTTCAATTACTCCTGAAGAACGTCCAAATCATATAGCTTGGATAGCAAATCTAAATGTATGGAATCTTAATCGAGAATTGATAACAACTGTTTTTCCCGAAAAACGTATATATTTTCACCGTCATCCTAACCCGGATAAACGGCAACCACATAGTGAACTAGATATTTATTCCACATTTAATAAAGATATTTATACCATCTTTTCTGGAGTAGATATGGAAAAAGAAATCGCCTATTTGAAAGTTATGATAAATCCTCTTGTCTGGTGGGTGTGGTTTGGAGGGTATGTACTAATTTTTGGTACCTTAATTGCCCTTTGGAACCCAAAGGAGAAAGACTGACCCTTTTCTGTTACTAAAAATAAAGTATATGATATGACCTATCAGGAAAAAACATTATTCCCCAATTGCTTGTTGATTTCATATTCATGCTAAAAATTATTGAAAGTTTTGACTTACCAGAGTTTTGTTCTTTCAACCAACAATAGGTTTGATTTGTCTAGTAAACTTATATGGCCTTCAGCATTTTCTAACCTATATCCATTCACTTATTTATTATAATCATCAAAACTCCAGATGACAAAAATTCAAAATAACTTCAATGACTTAGGGCCAAAGGAATGGCTCCCATTCCAAAAATCATTTACTGTTTTTGAGAATTTGGATTCTCTTATTATTAAAAGCCTTCGATTCTTTACAAAAACCAGTCATATTCCTGCACCGAATGTTGGATCATTTGGATCTCCTGATTTTCAACACAAGGTTAAATCTAACGCAAAAATGATGGGTATCAACTATGGGATTAAACAATATACCTTTGACTTCTTAGCTGTGGACCTTGTTGGGGAAAATATTGATTTAGAATCTGCCTTAAATTGGATTTTTCAATTTGCGCCCAAACTCAACTCTCGAAAATTCCTATGGATATTGTTACCCACAAATCATGTAAATGATAACGGGATTCCAGTCGCGTGGAGTTTGTCAGATCAATTAGCCGGTTATTTAACTAGAAAGGATGAAAAAATCATTTGTCTGCCCGATGGGAATACTTGGACATCTCTCTATTTCCGGAAAGATGAAAATTCCAAACTCATCGCACCAAAATCTATCCAAACAACCCAGAGAAAGGCATCTCTTAAACTATATTCTTTATCTTTTAAGAGCTGGTTCATATTGAAACCGAAACCCCGATCTAGAGACGAAATTCTGCATCCTGCTAAATATCCAGAGAACCTTGTTAACATGTATGTTCAAGAATTCACTAAAAAAGGAGATACCGTTTTTGATCCCATGTCCGGAACAGGCACCACGCAAGTTGAATCATTGAATTTGGGCCGACATGCCTTTGGCATTGAGTTAAGTAAGCTTTTTCATGAGATCGCTAGTAATAGATGTGATGAAATTTCTACAAAATGTGATTATTCAATATTCCTAGGTGATGCACGAAACATATCCTCATTTAATTTGCCTGAATTGGATTATGTGATCACATCTCCCCCTTACTGGAACATGTTAAATATGAGAGGTGCAGAAATACAAGCTGCCCGAAAAGCAAAAGGACTTCAAACCAATTATTCAGATGATGATAATGATTTGGGAAACTTGGATGATTACCAGGGGTTTTTAGACATCCTAGTAGATATTTATGATAAAACTATAGCCAAATTAAAAAATGGCGGTCATTTTACTATTGTAGTGAAAAACATCAAAAAGAAAGGGAATCATTATCCCCTAGCCTTTGATTTAACAAAACGTTTAGTCAATTTCATACAGCTAAAACATATTGGATTCTGGTGTCAAGATGATCTACAAATCGCACCTTACGGTTACAAACACACTTGGGTCAGCAATACATTCCACCATTATTGTCTAACATTTCAAAAACCCTAATCTAATAATGTTCCACACTTCATATTTTCTCCCAGCCGGGGATATAAAGATAAAAATGATGAAAGTTCTTTTATGTCAATGCCTTTATTATTGATCCGTGTTTTAAATAAACCTTTTTGAAAGAGTTGTGGTTTCAAATCAATAAACCGAGAAAAATCTTTTTCCTGTGCTAATCCACATAAAATCAATTCCGGGTGAAAATTCAATAGATACGTAAATGGAATTCCATTTCCCAATTTTGTCATTTCTGACCAAAACCATTTTTCTTGATAGGGCTGTTCTTTTATTCTTGATGATTGAATTAATTTGATTAAAAATGCAATTTGATCATCTGATATTTCAATGGATACAAATGGTACCTTTCCTTTCCATCCTTTCATAAATGAGAACAAATAGCAGACAGATTCAGTCTCTGGAGCATGAAGACATTTATCTTTTTTGGACCATTGGTCCCAGCCTCCACGATTGGGAATCAATCCAGGCAAATTTAAATATTGTTCAGTTGAAAGAATGTCTTCATCGTGTCGCAAAAAGTTATTTTTTATATCCCATTCTTCACGCCCGATAATAAAATCCCGTTTATCCGGTAGATAAAAAGGTGTTTGACAATTTTTAGTTTTAACTGGAATCTCATTCAGATCACAGAAATGAAGAAAAATATCTTCTGATATTTTCCCTTTGGCAATATTTGTAATGCGGGATTGGATATCTAGTAAGTTCATTCGATTGATAGTATAGGGAAGACTAATTATTGCATATCTGACAGATTCTGCCATGAGCCGGTCATAAATACTATTCTCAATCTGAATTCGAATTATTTGCTTCAACATGTTCATCAAAATTACACGACAAATGGTGAAAATAAAAAAGGGGCTGAATAAGCCCCTTTTAAAAAAGATAATTGAGAAATTATCCTAAATATCTGCGAAGATTCTTACTCCGTGACCTATGACGCAATCGCTGAATAGCTTTTTCTTTAATCTGACGAACACGTTCCCGAGTGAGGTCAAATTCTTCACCAATTTCATTCAATGTCATAGCACTATCGCGGTTAATTCCAAAATACATTTCAAGAACCATTCGTTCACGCTCAGATAGTGTTTCCAGTGCACCGTTTACTTCTTCGGTCATAGATTCCAACATGATCTTTGCTTCTGGCTCTTCAGCTTCAGAATCTTCAATGATGTCAAGCAAACTACTGTTTTCACCTTCCTGGAAAGGTGAATTCAATGAACTATGGCGTCTTGAATATTGCATCGCCATGAGGACTTCATCACCGCTCATTTCCAATTGGGCACCGATTTCATCCCCTTTTGGTTGACGTTCAACTTCCGCTTCCAATTTTTCTGCAGCGCGAGTGATCTTGGTGATGGTTCCCACACGATTCAGTGGTAACCGTATCAGACGGGATTGTTCTGCTAACGCCTGAAGGATTGATTGGCGAATCCACCAAACAGCATAAGAGATAAATTTAAATCCACGAGTGTGGTCAAATCGTTTGGCTGCTTTGATAAGCCCCATATTTCCTTCATTGATAATATCGGCAAGTGAAAGGCCATTACC
>CAWVTW010000078.1:0-5636 GCA_963933175.1 uncultured bacterium | reverse complement strand
AGCCGATACCATTGCATCATCAGGTTGTGGAATGACAACTTCATCTTTTACAACATCCATTGCCGAAAGTAATTCATTCTGAAGTTCAATAATTTCTTTAATCACTTCATGTGCTTGTTTTAATCCGTCCAGGACTTCAGACTCAGTAACACCATCTGCTTCACCTTCAACCATTACAACTGTTTCTTGGTTCCCTGAAACGACCATTTGTAAATCACAATCCATGATTTCAGAGCGCGTTGGGTTTATGATATATTCACCATCGATTCTTCCCACACGAACTGACGCAATTGGTCCATTCCATGGGATCGTTGATGTTATCAAAGCTGCCGATGCACCAACTCCTGCAAGTACATCCGCCATATTTTCACCATCACTTTGTAAAACAGTGATCATGATTTGGGTTTCATTTTTAAACCCTTTAGGAAACAAGGGGCGAATCGGACGATCTGTTACTCTACTTGTGAGCACTTCGTGTTCAGCCGGTCTTGCTTCTCGTTTGAAAAAACCACCGGGAATTTTCCCGCCGGCATAATGTTTATCACGGTATTCAACTTGTAATGGGAAAAAATCAATATCTTCCCGTGGTTCATTGGCGGCATTGACTGCTGCCAAGATTGTTGTCTCTCCATAGGTTACCATTACGGAACCATTACTCTGACGGGCAACTCGGCCAGTCTCTAAACGCATTGTTTTTCCTGCGATTTCTCTTTCTTTTATTATCATTATTTTATTTTCTTTCTTCTATTTATGAGTTCTCTTGTCTACTAACCTCTGATGGACAACTCTTTTATTATGTTAACATATGATTCTGCATTCGTACGTGTAATGTACTTCAGCATTTTTTTTCTTTGTGAAACCAACTGAACCAAACCACGACGTGTGTGGTTATCTTTTTTGTGAATTTTCACATGATCAGTCAATTCTCGAATACGGTGAGTTAGAATAGCAACCTGTACTTCTGGCGAACCTGTATCGTTCGCATCTTTACCAAATTGCTCAACGTATTTTTGTTTATCTTCTTTTGAGATAGGCATTTTCTTTATTACTCCTATTCGTACTTACCTTGTAACTCAAGGCATTTTTGTTTATCTTTAATTAGTTGTGATTTTAAATGTTCCGATGAAGGAAATTTCTTTTCATCTCTTATTCTTTCTAAAAACTCTACTCTGATTTCATTTCCGTATAGATTAATAACCTTATCGTGAAAAAAATGTATTTCCATTACAAGGTCTTCTTCATTGAACGTCGGTCGAGTGCCAAAGTTACACATACCATACAGTTGAAGTCCATTAATCATTCCTCTTGTAAAATAGACCCCGGGATTGGGCATTAATTGGTTTTCCTCCACGGGAATCACGTTTGCTGTTGGGAATTCAAGCTCTTTTCCTCGACCTGCACCATGAACAACAGTTGCCATAAAGCCAAAAATAGAGCCCAATTCAAAATTGGCACGGCGGACAAAACCATCCTTGATAAGTTGTCGAATATGAGTGCTTGATATGACGTGACCTTCGTCAGATACTTTATGAATGATATCAAGGCCAATCCCTTTATCTTCACAATATGATTTCAAAAATTTGGGACTTCCCTCCCTTTTGTAACCAAAATGATGATCATATCCAACTATCATAAATATCGGATTAAAATTTGGAAGCACTGTATGATTTAAAAAATCTGTAGCAGATATTTTTGAAAATTCATCTGTGAAATTAATAACATAAACCAATTCAATTCCTAGTGATTCAATAATCTCCAATTTTTGATCGATACCCATAATAAGAGATAATTTATCATCACTAAGGTCTAAAATATGGCGTGGATGAGGTTCAAAGGTTACCAAAACCGAAGGTATCTTTAGCGCGCTCGCATGGTGTACAACAGATTTTAGAATCTCATGGTGACCACGATGAATACCATCATAAGAACCAATGGTTACTACTGAAGCAGGTAAGGCCTTGATTTTATCTAATTGGTGGACAATTTCCATGATGCTTCAAATTCTTGAATACTTTGGGATTCATCAATAGAGTAACCCCCTACCTGAGTACGAATAAGAGATGTCAAATATCCAACAGTTTCTAATTTTTCTGCAATTTCTTTTCCCAACACTCGGATATAGGTTCCTTTGGAACAGATAACGGAAAATGTAATAGTAGATTCAGTAAAATCATCTAGGCTTATATGTTTAATCTGAATTTCTACAGGTTCTCTTTTTACTTCAATATTTTTCCGAGCTAATTTATAAAGCCGTTGCCCATTTACTTTTTTAGCAGAATACATAGGTGGAATTTGCAATGAACTTCCTAAAAAAGAATTCAACACTTTTTCAATTGTCACCTGGGATAGCTTAGGCACTAACTGTGTTTCAATAATTTCGCCTTCCGTATCCAGCGTATTCGTTATTTCACCCAAATTTATTATGGCAGTATAGGACTTATCTTCTGCTGTAATGGAAGTAAGCTTTTTAGTATCTTGACCGGTTCCTATAATTAACACCCCTTCAGCAAACGGATCTAGCGTTCCACCATGTCCAACTTTTTTCTCCTTAATGATCCAGCGTATTTTTTTCACAACGTCAAATGACGTCCAGCCGATTGGCTTATGTATGTTCAGAATCACTTTCGTCTGTATTTTTTAAATCAATATCGTGTATTAGTTTATTAATCTTATTGCCATAGAGTAGGCTTTGATCATGAAGAAAATGAAGATCAGGCGTATGTTTTAAATGGAGTTCAGGCCCCATAAATTTTTTGAATGCTTTTCTTTTTTGGTTTATAGCGATATTAATCTCCTTATCAGATGTTTTCCTTCCTAATACACTATAATATACTTTGGCTGTTCGAAGATCCGGTGCAACATCTACATCCGTAAATGTGACGAATCCCAAATGGGAGAGATTAATATTTTTTGTAAGGATTCCGCATAAGATGTCCAGGACCTGGTTTCCAACACGATCCATGCGGTTATAAGGTTTGTTTGATTTCAATTTAGTTCTAGTTTACGTTTCACCTCACGGATCTCGTAAACTTCTATTATATCACCTTCTTGGAATTTTTTAACACCATCAACACCTATACCACATTCCAGGCCTTCTTTCACTTCCTTCGAATCGTCCTTATGGCGTTTCAATGAATTGATCAAACCTTCTGCTAATAATTCGCCATCACGTGAAACTCGCGCTTTTCCGTTTCTGATAATGAGACCTTCAAGAACTTTACACCCTGCAATAAATCCAATTTTTGGAATTTTAAATTGCGTCAACACTTCGGCTTTTCCAATACTACTTTCAACTTTGTCTGGTTCCAGCATCCCTTCGAGTGCTAAAGTTAATTCTTCTACAGCTTGATAGATCACATTATAGGTACGTATATCTACCCCAGCTTGCTGTGCCTGTAATCGTGCATTTGAGCTTACTTGAACATGAAACCCAATTATCACTGCTTTGGACGCATCTGCTAATAGCACATCCGATTCTGTTACCATTCCTACGCCTTTATGGATTACTTTAATACCTACTTCAGATGTATTTAGTTTTTCAAGTGATTCAGCCAATGCTTCGACGGATCCATCCACATCACCTTTTATTATCATAGGAAGTATATTAACAGCGCCATCTTTGATTAGGGATGACATATGGTCTAATGAGAAGGACATTTTCTTTTGGGAAATCTCACGACGAATACGTTGACGTTCACTGGATATTCGCTTTAATTCTTTTTCGTCATCCATAACGGCAAATAAATCTGCAGCTTGTGGGACTTGATCATACCCTTGAATCTGAATAGCATCAGATGGGCCCGCTTCTTTTAAACGTACGCCATGTTCGTTAGAAATTGAACGAACTTTACCAGAAAAATCTCCACATATAAACGGGTCACCTATTTTCAAAGTTCCTTTTTTGATCAACACTGTTCCAATGGGCCCTAGGCCTTTGTCTAACCTAGAATCGATAACAGTACCACGTGCTTTACAATCTTTATTTGCTTTTAATTCAAGAACATCCGTTTCTAACAAAAGACTTTCCATCAGAGATTCTATCCCTGCACCCGTTTTGGCACTAATCTCAATATCTTGTATTTTTCCACCCCAAGATTCTACTAATACTTCATGCTCTGACAGTGAGCGACGTACTTTTTCAGCGTCAGCACCTGGTCTATCCATCTTATTAATAGCCACAACCATGGGGACGCCTGCTGCTTTTGTATGACTAATTGCTTCTATAGTTTGTGGCATGACTGCATCATCTGCAGCAACGACTAGAATTACAATGTCTGTGACTTGTGCCCCTCTCGCTCGCATGGCCGTGAATGCCTCGTGACCCGGGGTATCTAAAAAAGTTATTTTTCGGTTATTATATTCAACTTTATAAGCACCAATATGTTGTGTTATTCCACCGGATTCACCTTCGGCTACATTTGTTTCACGTATATGATCTAACAGGCTGGTTTTTCCATGATCCACGTGCCCCATTACAGTAACAATTGGCGATCTAGATACAGCATTTTCTATATCTTCTTCAGAATCTTGAATAGAAAATAATTCTTCTCCTACATCCGTTATTTTTTCTGCTATATATCCATAATTATCAGCAAGGAGTTCAATTAGATCCCAATCGATTCGCTGGTTTTTAGTAACAAGCATTCCCAACTCAATACATGTCTGAATGATATCACTGGATGTAACCTCTAATATTTTAGCTAATTCTTCTACATTTGAAAATTCAACAACTTTGATTGTTGGCTTTTCTGTAGGATCCAGTATCTCTCCATCATCATGAGTTCTGGATCGCTTATGAACTTTTTTCTTGGTTTTTGTGTCCATCTGCGCCAAGATACCTTTTACTTTGGTCTTAACAGATTTATGGACCGGATCTACCTTTTTCACTATTTTATTGGATGGCTGTTTACTGGTTCCAGCACCAATCTGAGTTTGGATATTTCCTAAATTTATTGAACGAAGTTTGTTCGTGGATTTGAATTTTTTCTTGAGCGCTTTTGCTTTCAGATTAGATGAAGTTTTATGCTCTTTTTCTTTCTCTTCTTGTTTCTTTTCCCTTTCTTCAGTTTCCTTTTTTCTTAGTTTTAATTCTTCATCTTTCTTTTGAGTTTCTTCTTCCTGCTGTTTCTTTTTTTCTTCAAGTTCCTGATTTTGCTTTTCTTTTTCATTCTTCTCCAATTCTCGTTGATCGGACAATGATAAAAGCTCAAGTTTTTTAGAACTACCTTGTTTTTCTTTTAGTTTGGTATCATGAATCACCTTACGAACTTGTTCTTTGCGAAATCGGTCAACTTGCTCTTTGTCTTTTGCGAATTCTTCCATGATCATCTGATGAACAGATTCATCAACGGGTGACATATGGCTCGAAACTTCAACTTTTCGAGATTTAAGGAAACTTAGAATATCCGTATGTGAGATATTGAGTGCTTTCGCAATTTGAAAAATTCGAGTTTTAGCCATGGATTAATCTGCTTTCTCTACTATAGGTTCATCTTCACTGTGGGGATTTTCATCGTTTTCTATAATAGAATCATCTAAAACATCATCTATATCGTGAGTTTTTTTTGAATCTATTCTCGATCCTTCCAATGCTACTTCTGGTTCAACTGATTCAATAGTTTCTAATTCAAGATCAT
>CAWVTW010000077.1:0-5815 GCA_963933175.1 uncultured bacterium | reverse complement strand
GCGGAGAAGAACCGTCCCTCGGCGGTGAAGAAGGATACCACACTGCTTTTTTCACTGACATTCAGAGTTTTTCAGCTTTTAGTGAAAAATTAACTGCCAGCGAGCTTGTAGCTCTTTTAAATGAATTCTTAACAGATATGACAGATGTTCTTTTAGAAAATAAAGGAACTCTTGATAAATATATTGGGGATGCAATTGTCGCTTTTTATGGTGCACCTATTGAACTTTCTGACCATGAATATTGGTCCTGTATTAGTGCAATTAAAATGCAAGAAAGCTTGGACCTTCTTCGTAAAAAGTGGCAAGAAGAAGGTGACAGATGGCCAGAGATTGTTCATCACATGCAAAACAGAATTGGAATAAGTTCGGGACAAATGGTTACGGGAAATATGGGCTCAGCATCCCGAATGAACTATACCATGATGGGCGACAATGTGAATACTGCTGCTCGGCTAGAATCTTCTGCTAAGCAATATGGAATTTATATTCAAATTGCCGATAGCACTTTTCAATCCGTGAAAGATCGAGTTGTTGTTCGGGACTTAGATTTGGTAAAAGTTATAGGGAAAAACGAACCAGTGAAAGTATGGGAACTTATATCAGAAGTTGGACAAGAACCCGAGCAGTATAAAAAAATATTACCGGCATATCATGAAGCACTTAATCTTTATAAAGGTCAAGAATGGGAAAAGGCTATTGAAGCTTTTAAAGCATCGGATGCCCTTGAAGATATGTTCCCATTTAGAAAAACAAATCCAAGTAGAATCTATATTCCTCGTTGTGAGCATTTTCTAACCAACCCACCTGGCGATGATTGGGATGGTGTTTGGACATTGACTAGCAAATAAATATATCGGTTAATCGAATTTGAAAATAAATAGATTCTTGAAAGCCCTTATACTTGGAATAAGTGTTTCCTTAGGGTTTACCCAAAACCCTTTTGAGTTAGATTCAGCATTAACATCTGTATTACCTCAATCTATTGCAAACTCAATTGAAATTGCTGATGTGGATAATGATGGTACGCAAGATATTATTTTAACTGGCTATGATTCAACACGGTTTGGTGTATTCTTAGATGTTATTAACGGAAATTCAGATGGAACAATTTCCTTGGGTAGCCAATTAAGAATCATTACTTATACCGATACAATTGCAAATCAAATTGGTGGCATTGGTGGCATAGACCTCGCAGATGTTAATCAAGATGGATTTATAGATGCATACCTTACAGGCTCTGCTCAATCAAATTTATATTACAATACAAATGGCGAGTTTTTAGAATCATCTAATCTGGAATCGATGGTTCTTTCATATAGTGATGGGAAATGGGGTGATGTTAATATGGATGGTGCTCCAGATCTTTTTATCATGGGAACGGATAATTTCAATGATGTGATTATTAATGAATTATACATTAATAATGGCTCCAAATTAGATAAAGATAAAACAACCATCTTCCCCGCCCTATTTAACGGAAGCAGTGCATGGGGTGATTATGATAATGATGGCGATCCAGATTTAATTATTTGCGGACAAACAGCTGATAAAACTGCATCTGTTAGTCGGTTTTATCAAAATGATCCTATCGGTCGCTTAACCGAACTTACCACTGCTGATGAAGTGGGTGGACTCAAAGCAGGTGCATTTCTTTTTACCGATATTGATTCAGATGGTGACAATGATATCATTATGACCGGTTGGAATAAAATTCTGGGAAAGTTAGTAACCTGGATTCTTCGAAATGATCCCTTAGGTACCTTTTCACTCATACAAAACCAAATTGATTTTGGTGTTGCCTACGGGACTATAGATGCCATTGATTATAACCTTGATGGACTCAAAGATTTTGTTATCTCTGGTGTGGACTCTGTAACGGAACATGCTACAAAAGTTCATTCTTTATCTGCTCAAGTTTTTATGAATAATGGTAATGGAACATTTTCATCTATTTTAGAAATTCCAGGTGCAAGAACAGTAAAATTTATGGATGTGAATCATGATTCCATCCCCGACTTAATTGCCAACGGCACCACCGAAATTGGAAATGACTCCCTTACATTTTCCCACGTTTATCTTAATACAATAGCCGGAACAAATCTAGCACCATCAGCGCCTACATCTCTTACTGCATTTGCTATAAGTACTCGCGCCATTTTTACGTGGGGTGCTGGGTCTGATGATATTGATGACCCCGCAAGTTTATCCTACAATATTCGAATCGGAACAACTTCTGGTGGAAATGATCTTATGTCTGGATCTGTTCCATATAATAAAACGAGTGTGGGACAATTGTTAATTCGTGAATTTAATGAAATTCCACATGGAAACTATTATTGGTCAGTTCAATCCGTTGATGGTGCAGGTATAAAATCTGAATGGTCTTCGGAAGAAATGCTTTTTATTGCTCGCCTTGTATCTTCTACACAATCCTTTCCCGGTGTGTACTTTTCCACAGGTGGCTGGGCTGATTTCAATGAAGATGGTTTTTTAGATTTTGGATTAACAGGCGTCACCTTTTCTGGTGGGAGCATTACAACGCTTTTTGAAAATAGCGATGGACTTCTATCTCAAGATCTGAGCCAAGATATTGAAGCCGTTTTTGGTGGTCATTTGTCTTGGGTAGATTATACAAATGATGGGCACCTTGACTTATCTTTATCCGGATTCCAGATTGTCAATTTTTTTCCTTATCGAGTTACAAAATTTTACACCTATGAAAATGGCATATATATGCCCGATATAGATTCTGAAATTTATACCGATGCAAATATGGATGGCATTCCAGACTATTGGGTTAATGGAGGTACAAATGGACATCACTGGGGTGACTATGATAATGACGGTGATTTAGATTTTGTACAAGGTGGTTTTGATAATTATAATATACGCCATCTCGATATTTTTTATAATGATAATGGTACGCTCAAATTGGATACAAATCAAACCAATATAACACCCATTTATCCTGCGATGGTTCAGTGGGTGGATTTAAACCGAGATGGATACTTAGATTTAGTCTCTATTGGAGCCGATGAAACTCAAACATTGGGGATGCGTGTATTTCTGAATAATTCAAATTTTATTTTGTCTGAAGGTATCACATGGAATTCAGAAATTTATGGCGTTACCGCCGGTGCAATTGCTTTTGCCGATCATAATGATGATGGTTATGAAGATTTTGCACTAACAGGGCTAAATAACAGTGGCGATCTTGTCAGTTATATTGCCACCAATGCTATCAACACATTTATCGTTTCTGATGGGCATATGCTGACCGGTGTTTATTATGGTAGACCCACATGGGGCGATTATGACTCCGATGGTGATTTAGATCTTCTTGTATCTGGCTTATCCAGCACCGCAGATGGTGGCAGTATTCCTTTTACGGGGCTTTATGCCCAAGATGATGGTTTGTTTACAATCGATGAGAACATTGATATTGATTCTGTTGGATATAGTTTCTCCCAATTTGGTGATTATGATGCGGATGGTGATTTAGATCTTTTCCTTGCAGGGTTTAAAGCAAATCAAGATGTGGTTGCTCAGGTGTATGATAATCTTGAAAGTTTAGAAAATTCGAATAAAGCACCTAATGCCCCTTATGGTTTAGACGATTCTGAAATAATTAATAATAAAGTAGCTTTAAAATGGAATGCACCTGTTGATCCAGAAAATCCAAAAGGGGGTTCAACACCTGAGCTTGGTTTACGGTATCAAATCCAGATTGGTTTAGATGATGATTTAAATCAACACTCTATCAGCACTGGACATTATGGCATTGATGGAATTGGCAGTATTAAAAAAATAAAAGATGGAATCAATTGGGTCTCTCCAAAAAAAGTTCTTCAAAATATCCCAGAAGGGAATTATGCCTGGCAGGTTCGTGCACTTGACCATGGTAATGCAGCATCAGATTGGTCCAGTACAGATTATTTTTATATTGATATTACAGCCCCAACTGTGGATACAATCCGAGCCAATTATGTTTCAGATGAACAGATTATTCTTATTGTAAAATTCAGGGAAGACTTTTTTCTTGACATCAATGTAGATCCAGAGATTCTTGTTACTCATCCTGATAATCCAGATTTGGATAGTGATGGAATGAATGATACACTTATTGTTGAAAAACAAAGTTTTAATGGGAGTGAATGGACGGGTGTTTTAATTCTACCCGACACTTATTCTGGAAAAGCTATTCAAGTTCAAGTTTCTGGCGCACAGGATGACCGTAAAAATATCATGGAAGTAGTTTCTATTTTCAAATCACCTGAAAAAATTATTTCATCTTTGGGTGGCACTGCCATTAGCCAAGATGGACAAACAACCATCTTACTTCCACAAAATGCGGTTAATAGTGATGTTAGTTTAACGATTTCAGGACAAGGTGTGAGTCCCAGTTTAACTGATTCTACTTTTTTAATAACGGATTTATATGATATTTCGCCATTTGACCTTTCATTGAATAAACCGGGTATTCTTCGTATAGCCTATAAAGATTCTTCAATTATTGATTCTGGCGCAACGCCATTTATTGCCCGTGTATTATCTAATGAGATTATTGAATTGGGTGGCTCACGAATTACCATTAATAACAATCCATACTTGCAAGTTCAGATCGATAGCATGGGAACTTTCGGTGTGTTTACAACACGTGATACCTTAATCGGCGATTCTTTAAATGTAGAAAGTCTTATTTGCCAACCCCGAATCTTTTCACCTAAAGGGTCCATTTTTGAATTTACACAAACAAATATAATTTATGATTTAGAAATGCCTGGCGATGTTACGGCCAGAATTTTCAATCTATCCGGTAGATTAAAAAGAATCATAAAACCTGAAACTTCAGGAGAATCTGGTCATCAAGTTTTAAACTGGGATGGAAAAGATTCAAAAGGTAATGTTGTGCCAAGCGGACTTTATATTGTTACATTAGAAAAAAGTGACACTATTCTTCGAACTACAGTTGGGGTATTAAATCGATGAAACGATTTTTCTCAACCTTAACTTTATTCTCAGTTTTATTTGGGCAACAGTATGACCAATTGTTTATTGGTACACGCCCATTAAGTATGGGTGGTGCTTTT
This sequence comes from uncultured bacterium, assembly GCA_963933175.1. Classification (GTDB taxonomy): domain Bacteria; phylum Fidelibacterota; class Marinisomatia; order Marinisomatales; family UBA1611. Next base: position 725 of record CAWVTW010000077.1, on the reverse strand, counting down.
ATTGCCGTTGCCGATGATGCAAATACAATTAGCTGGAATCCAGCCGGGCTACCGGGACTCCGCCGAACAGAATTCACCACAACTTATGCTGACCTTTATGCCATGGGAATAACCCAATCATACATGGGATTTGTAAGACCATTTTCCGACCGTGTAGCCCTTGGTTTCGACTGGTCTAATATTGGGTTTGATGATAAAGAATTGCTTTACGCAGAGAATAAAATGAACCTTGCCATAGGAGTTCAACCACACCGTAAATTTTCTTTCGGAATTACTTTAAAATATCTCATGAGAGACATGCAACTGGATGGCACTTCCTATGGAAAAAGTTCAGGAGTAGGATATGATGCCGGCATCCTCATCCAACCATTAAAAAACTTAAAATTGGGCGTTGGTCTCTATGATCTAGGTGGGACTCAAGTTGCTTATAAAGATAAAACGAACGAAACCATTCTTGGCCAAGCATTTAAACTTGGAATAAGCTATATGCCGATAGACGAGTTAATCCTGGCCGCAGATTATGGAGATCGGTTTCATTTTGGTGCAGAATATGTTTTAGCCAGTAGATTGAGTTTCAGGGCAGGTGTACAACAGGATGTTACCGGGAATGAAAAATTATTAGTCCCATCCGGTGGTTTGTCTATCAAATTCAAAAGTTTAATCGTGGAATATGGTTACGAGAGCCATCCCTATCTTGAACCGACTCACAGGTTTTCATTTGCACT
>CAWVTW010000076.1:0-5862 GCA_963933175.1 uncultured bacterium | reverse complement strand
TTATTCCGATTGGGAGTATTCAGGGGATAAAGTGTCTCCATGGATTCCACGATGAAAGGATGAGGGATTTCACTCATATCCCGATTGGGTAGTTCACCTTGTGAGTAAAACGTACCATCCAAAAGTGCAATATCTATGTGTTTGATCACTTCAAAAATTTCCTGATCCCATTTTCCCCATTTATTGATATCCGGAATAAATAAAACCGATTGGCTTGTTCCCATAATTTTGAATCCCACCGTTTCAGAATATTCATCCCTGTGGGGAACTATAAATGGTTCAATGAATAATCCATCTGTCAATTTGATCTCTTTATCATTTTTCATGAGTTGGATCTCGATATTTTTCAGGGAAACCAATTGATTCCACGGTCCATTTGTTTCAAGAAAATTTTTCATTCCAGGCATTGCAAAAATAGGAATATCTTTGGCGCCCATCACTTCCCTTCCCAAATGAAGAAGCCCTGTATAATGTCCCATATGGGCATGGGTGAGAAAAATCCCAGCCAATTCTGTTTGATGATCTTTTATAATTATACGATATTGTTCCGGGAAATCCGGAGTGGCATCAATCAGCCAACTCTTCCCGGATTTTGGGTCCACAATGCCGATACAGGAGACTTTCTCTTTTTCACCATTTACCCAAAGATCCTTGCAGCATATTTTTTCACAACCAGCATGGGGTGAACCACCATCTTGTGCGATGCCTAGTACAACAACGTATGGAGAATCGGCGGAAAAGCTAAAACTGACAAATAATATGAAAAGGAAAAAGAATCTCATTCTACAATTTGATTTGAATCTTTTTGCGATACATCCAATAGAGCATGAGCCAAAAGGCCAAAACGTGGGTTAGGGCGAAAAGGAGAGATCCATTCAAGTCTCCAGCGAAAGGAACAAAAATTGTTTTGTACAAATAATTATAAGCACTGACCATTTCTCCATCAAGGTCTCTTCTAATATAAAGGATTGTTTTTGTCCAGAAGCCTGATGCCACAAATAGAAAAATGGAATTAGTGCCAAACACTTCAAAAACCCAAAAGGGCTTTTTCCAGAATTTGATATCAATGAGCCAGGTAAGTCCAGCTAACACCAAGGCAGCAATGCCACCTGTAAATAAAACATAAGAACTGGTCCAGATCGCTTTATTGATGGGGAAAATGAGACCCCAAATCCATCCGACCACGATGAGCCCAAAGCCGAAGATGGCCATGCGTTTTGCACAATCAGTATAATTTTTTGTAGTGTGTAGCATTCCACCCATTAAGTAGCCAATTAGGACTGTTCCCACCGATGGTATTGCACTTAATAATCCTTCCGGATCAAAGGGAATCCCAAATCCGCCATAAAGATGTTTTTCACCAAAAAGAAATATATCCACTTTCCGAACCAAATTTTCTTCAAGTCCGTAAGGGTCGCCGGTTCCGCCTAACCAGAGTAATCCCCAGTAAAAAAGGAGGATGCCTGAAATGATGGGTAAAAGTTGTTTGAAGTCATAGCGAATGATGAGCAGGGCACTGATACCGTAGGCGATGGCGATCCGCTGTAAAACCCCAAAGTAACGGAAAGAAGACCAGTCCCAATCCTGTTGAATGAAAGGGTAGGCATGAATGAGCCAACCAGCCATAAAGATGGAAACTGTTCGCCAGAAAATGTGTTTATAAAATTTGGGAGATGGATAATAATGCCATTTCACAAATGCGAATCGCATGGATGCACCAACGAGAAAGAGAAAAAATGGAAACACCAAATCTGTTAATGTACAGCCGTGCCATTTGGCATGAAGCAGAGGAGCATATACATGTCCCCAACTTCCGGGATTATTTACGAGAATCATGAGGGCAATGGTCATGCCTCGAAAAATATCGATAGAATATATTCGTCTTGGTTCTGACATTTTTATACTAACAAAATTTTATTTAATCACGAAATTCACTAAGAACTTTTCCTTTAAGAACTTTGTGATTTGCGTGTTTAGTTTAGTTTTGATAAACTTCTGTTCCATACCAGGTAAGATCCAATCCCTGCACAGCCAAATAAAATTACAGATAGACTGTAATTTTGGAAAATTAAATTCCCGATCCCAAATGTGAAGCCATAAATCATAAGGATTCCGGCGATCCATTGCATAAAAAATCCTTCACTCACGGGCTGAAGTGTATGGGTGTAACCAGCAGTGATAGGCTCCCACCATCCGCCGGGTTGAACCCGATTATAAAATTCTTTTAGCTTATCAACAGGTTCAGGGTTTGTTAAAAATGTGGCAGTTACCCAAGCAATAATTGCCAATGGCACAATAATCATTAGTTTATGATGAACCTGTAATGAAATGCCAAAAAGGACGGGCGATGCAGCAAATAATTCATACGTATCTCCTGCTGCAATTGTTTGGCTCCAGGCTAAAACTTCTAAAGAAATGGTGACCGAGATTGATGTAGCAAGTGCCGTGATCTCACTCCAGGCGTTTATACGCCACCAAAACCAGCGGAGGATGAGCACCAGCCCAATCCCTGCGCCCATTGAAAAAATGAATTCCCATGCCTTGGAAATACTTTGCATTTTCAATGCGGTGAATGCAGCAAGTACCATCAGAATAATGGTAAATATTTTCCCCACGAATACATAATGTACTTCTGATTCATTCGGTTTAAAAAACCGTTTATAAATATCATTAATCATGTAGGAAGAGCCCCAATTGAGATGGGTATCAATGGTGGACATGAATGCCGCTAGGAAGGAAACAATAAGTATACCTTTCATTCCCGGTCCAAGGAGTGTATTCATGACCAATGGATAGCCCGCTTTCACACCCAATTCAGAATAGGATTCCGGGATCATGGGAAACATCACAATGGATACAACAGCCACGATGATCCAAGGCCAAACACGGAGTGCATAATGAGCCAAATTAAACCATAATGTTGCCAGGAGTGCGTGCCGTTCATTTTTCGCTGATGACATGCGCTGGATGATGTATCCACCGCCATCTGTTCCGTGATGACTCCACCACATAACGCTAATAAAGATCATAAATTTCGAAAATGGCGATTCCCAAAATTCGGATGTTGTCACGTTGGCATCTGGCACAGGTGGTATAAATTTCAATGTATTTTCATGAATCGCATCAGATCCAAGAAGTCCGGACAATTTTTCAAGGAGCATTTCCATGCCACCCACATGATTCACTGCAATAATTGCCAAGGCAATAGAGCCGAACATGGCAATACAGAATTGAACCAAATCTGTAACAACCACGCCCCAGAACCCAGATAGAATTGCATAAATAAGGGCAATAATTACACAAATCCATACAGCAGTCCATTTATCCATATTCAGCATGACAGCCATCACCGAAGCCATGGCATTGATAACCCAACCCATTACAATAAAATTATAAAGTATGGCAAAATATCCTGCTTTGAAGGCTCTCAAAAAAGCTGCTGGCTTTCCACTATATCTAATTTCTAATAATTCATTATCTGTTAAAACTTCGGCTCGGCGCCATAATCGCGAAAATAGAAAAACGCCTAAAAGGGATCCCATAAGCAAGTTCCACCAGAACCAGTTTTGCCAGATTCCCGGTCCGCGGACAAATTCTGTAATGGCTAAGGGTGTATCTGCCGCAAAAGTTGTAGCGACCATTGATGTTCCAACAACCCACCATGGAAGGGTCCGTCCTGAGAGATAATATTCTTCTGTGCTAGATTTTGCTCGCTTGGAAAAATAGATTCCAACGCCCAATGAAAAAGCGATATAAATCAGAATTATTGTCCAATCGATCCAGTGGAGAGAAAGTGTTTCAGTCATAGATATTTTTTAATTCAGTTGAATGAAAATAATGAGAAAGTATGTTTTCAAAAGAAGAGCCATTTAATGCCATTCCTAATGCACCAATTTGACATAGGCCCACGCCATGACCCCAACCAGCTCCTATTAATTTAATGTGAGATGGTTGAGAATCGAGGTCGTAATTTGTTTCAATAATAAAGGAGGAACTATATAAAAAATTAGGATGCAGAACGCGACGAATCTCATATTCACTATTCAGGATAATATTAGCTGGTTCACCTTTGGAAATACCATCAATTCTGAGTAGGGTTATTCGTCCTGATATACCGCGATTTAGCGGTTGAAGTAATATAATTGAATCGAACATCCGTCCCGTTTTTTCAGAAATTAGTTGGGCTAACTTTTCTTGGGAAAATGAGACATTCCATCTAAAATAACTTCCGGATTTATCCACATGTCCCAAATATTTTTTAAGATCGTTTTCTGGTACGTATTCCGGACCACAATAACAATTTTGTAGTTCAGTTAACCACACTTCTAAATCTGATTCAGACTTGATATTTGGGAGAGCTGAATTATTCCCATCATGAACTGCGCGTAGATAAGGCTTCGGCTCATCACCCCATACATTCTCATTGTTTTCTGAAATGCCTCCACAGGATTTGGAATATCGTGTATCGCAAATTTTCTCATTGTGAATCAACACCTGTCCCCACGTTTTTTTTGTAGCGGAAATTGCTGCATCTGTCAAATATTTAATTCCCTGGTATCGTTGACAACAATCATCGTTACAGGAATCTATTCCCAGGTCAGCATGTTTTTGCTCCGCAGCTGCCAAAAGCCAAGAACGAGCGGCGACAGTTTGAGATTCTAAAAGAGCCGGTGGACATTCACCACTCATTTCTGATGTGGCCACACAAATTATGTATTTTTCTAGTGGAATGTGATTGATGACAAAAAGGCAACCATCCACAATTTTGATTTCCAACTCACCTTCAACAGTAATAGAAATTTGTTTTTCCCAATGGAATCCTCGGCCAGCTCTTATAGATGAAAGTTTATAGGTTGAAGTTGGAAAAAAGTTGGGTTCTTCGGTCAGTTTAATATTAAAAGAGCGATTGTTTTCAACATCCTTAATTAGCAATTCTTGAACCCGGTCTTCCGGCAAAACTAATCCAATAGAAACAACAGGCTCATGGGATGGAATTTGTCCTTTTACGAGCATATTCTTTTCCAGGCGGCGCCCAAAGCAGCTGTCCGGCGATCGGTAGAATAGTCCAAGGGAATATCTGTATTGGATTCAAGCAACGATATCAATTTAGAATCAGCCATGAATATTCCTAATCGTTGACCGATGACAATTTTTTCAATTTTAGCATGATTAGCTTTAAAAAACCGGGTTCGATTTTGAATTAAAAATGAAAATGCTTCCGTAGCTTTTTCAAAAATAGTGTCAGCGTTTTGGTTTTTAGAAAGTTGATCTAAAGTTTTAACTTTTTCTCTTTGAGACAAATTCCATTGGTCGATCATCCCTTTTGGAGAAAGACAGGATTCAATAGTTTCGCCCGATGGAATTTTTAATTCCCAAGAGCGTTTAACATCATCTTTTGCATTGAAATCAATCATTTTACCCTTCAAGATTATCCCGTCTGCAATACCCGTTCCACCGCCAATATACACGGCATTATCACAGTTTTGCAATTTACCAATGGTGGATTTCCATTCGCCCAAAACACAGCAATCTGAGTCATGTGGTATTGAACCAATTCCTTGGATTCTCTCTAGCAAATCAGGAATTCTAGGTCCATTTGCCATGATCACTACACCGCGATCATTTTTGATTCCTGGAAAACAGAGTCCAATAGAATCTGACTCAGATTTAGAAATAATATCTTGGATTGTTTCTACAATGACATCGCCTTGATCCATCTCCGGTTGTGTCAGGTAAATATTCCCTTCGGAAAATTCCTGCCGCTGAAGATCTAAATGTACCGGAATGAATTTAGAATTCCACTTGGGTGAATCTGAATAATTTACTTCGAGTTGAAATTCACCTGGGGAAACCAAGCCCGTT
>CAWVTW010000075.1:0-5899 GCA_963933175.1 uncultured bacterium | reverse complement strand
ATTCTGCTTCAGCAAATTCAGGACTATTTACCACAGACTTGAAAAAGACCGTCGCTGGGTTCTGGTTCGGAATCTCGATTCCAACAGACGATTTACCGGGAATCGGTGCAATGACTCGAACACTGCTTGCTTCCATAACACGAGCCAGGTCATCCGCTAAGGCTACAAATTTATTAACGCGAACACCTTCTGCCGGTTCAACTTCGAACAGGGTAATAATGGGGCCGGGATGAACATTCACCACTTTTCCTTCCACACCAAATGTCGCCAAAGATTGGGTTAAATAATTAGCACGTTCAATTAATTCATCTCGAGTGAATGTGTCAGAAACATTAACGGGATTCGCCAATAGTTCCGAAGATGGAAGTTGGTATTTTCGTCTAGGTTTTTGTCGTTCCTCAACTTCATCAATATCCACTTCTTCCGTTTGAGCCATTTCTTCAATATTTAAATTCTCATCACTCTCATCGGTGACTTCGGTCTCATTTTCTACCAGCGTAGTTTCAGATTCGGGTACGCTTTCCAAGTCATTTTCAGGTTCTGGTTGAATTTCGTCAAAAGTCGGGGGCGATGCTAAATTCTCTTCTTCGTTGGATTCTGGTTCTGATTCTTCTTCGAGCGGCTGAGTAAGAATTTCTTCCACGAGGTCTGGGGTTGATTGTACAAATTCCGCTTCATCCCTTTCTTTTTTGGCATCAATCTTTGATTTTAGATCCTGGGTGTGAAGACGCTTTGCATCATCCTTTTCATGCTGTTCCTTCTGGTCTCCCTTTTCTGCCCTCCAAGTGTCCCATTTCTCTTTTGCGGTGATAAAAGGGGCATAATAATCCAAATTAAAATACCCGCGGATAATCATTAGGAATCCTGCAATCAAAAATAGAGATGTGCCCCAAATAGAGAGCATATCAAGGAAAAGCTGAGCAGTATTTCCACCGATAAGTCCCGATGCAAGATAATAACCTACCTTGCCTTCCGAAGCTAACTGTATGCTCAAAACACCCACCAATACAGAAATCAGCAGCATGGAGCCTAATCCGTAATATGTTCCCCGTATGATTTCAGCCAATTCTTTTTTGGCAAACAGGAACCAGCCCCAAACAAGACCGAGAAGTGGAATAATGATAGATGAAAACCCAAAGCCAATTTTTATAAAAAAATGAGCTGTAAATATCCCGATGATCCCCATGGGGTTTGTCACCTGGACATTAGATGAAATGGATGGTTCCTCGCTAGGATTATATCCGCCTATACTAACTAAGACGAATACAGATAAAGCTATAATGAGGATTCCGAGAATTTCTAAACGACGTTCTTCCTGCATTTATGGGTAGTAGTATGTGGAAAATTAACTGTGGATTTTACGGATTTTTAAATGATTATTAAAAAAGAATTGTTCAATTTTGAATAAGTCTTTATCAAACATTCAACTTTATTTAACGGAATTATGATTTAATTTTGTCAATGTTATGTTTAGAAGTGTCATCTTTTAAAATTCAATATGGTTTTCCGAAAAAAAGAATACATTTGAATTGAATAAAGTTCGAAAAATGAATTCGCCGTCATTCGGTGAATTTAATCAATCAGAAAGGCAACTTTGTCAGATCAACATTTCCACCAGATAGGATAAGGCCCACTTTCTGGTCTTTAAATAACTCTTTTCTTTTTAATATTGCAGCTAATGTGATGGTACTGGATGGTTCAACTATAATTTTCATCCGTTCCCAAATCATACGCATGGAATTAATAATCTCATTTTCAGTTACAGTAATAATCCCATCCACTTTTTCTTTAATTATGGGAAAGGTAACCGATCCAATCTGAGCACGGAGTCCATCACAAATTGTGTTTGTGGTTTCGTTGACTTGTATTTCACCTAGCTGCAATGATCGATAGGCATCATCTGCTTCTGCTGGTTCCGCACCATAAACAAGAATTCCCTTTTTCATTTCCTTTGATGAACATAATGTACCGCTCAATAATCCACCACCACTCACAGGTGAAACGATTGTATCCAAATCCGGGTAATCTTCTAATAGTTCCAAAGCTGCTGTTCCCTGTCCTGCAATAATTCGATCATCGTTATAGGGGTGAACCAAAACAGCACCCGTTTCAGCCAATAATTCTTTTAATACTAATTCGCGAGACTTTTGGGTTGGTTCGCACCAAATGATTTCCCCTCCATTCCGCTCTACATTATCCACTTTGATCTTGGGTGTATTATTTGGCATAACCACTTTAGTTTTTCCACCACGATTCCTAACTGCCATAGATAAAGCAGCTCCGTGGTTTCCTGATGAAGCTGTAGCTATTCCACGATCTAATTCTTTTTGAGTGAGTTGCAAAACAGTATTGGTGGCACCACGAATCTTGAAAGAACCTGCTTTCTGAAAATTTTCACATTTAAAGAATAATTCGGCTCCGGACGATTCATTCAAACTGGCATTAGTTAAGACAGGCGTACGATGAATAAAAGGACGAATCCGCTGGTATGCATTTTCAATATCTTGGATAGTTGGCATGTTATAATTTAAGAATGTCTTACCCACACTATTATTAATTTCAGGCCATGTTAAAAAAGATTATAACTCATTTATCCATTCTTACAATTTGTCTCGGAAAAACAATCATGATCAACATGGAAACCAATCTTGGATTAATCCAAATCGAACTTTATCCAGACAAAGCGCCCATCACCGTTGCCAATTTTTTACAATATGTAGATGAGGCTCGATATGGAGAACTTCATTTTTATCGTGTGGTTCACATGGGAAATCAACCGGATAATAAAATTAAGATCGAAGTGATCCAAGGCGGCCTTGAGATTGACAAACATCCCATGGAACTCCCTCCTATCCATCACGAAACCACAAACAAAACCGGAATTAAGCACGAAGATGGCACCCTATCTATGGCCAGACTTGAACCTAGAACCGCTAGTTCAGAGATTTTTATTTGTATTAATGATCAACCAGAACTGGACTTTGGCGGAAAACGAAATCCCGATGGACAAGGATTTGCAGCATTCGGGAAAGTGGTTTCAGGAATGGATATCGTCCGCCAAATTCAATCGAAGCCAGAAAAAGAGCAAATGTTGGTAAAACCTGTTAAAGTAAATTCAATTACGAAAGTGAAATAAAGATTGAGAACACATAGTATTCTAAAGTTTGATATTTCTTTATAATCACTATATACTTTTTGTTTAAATAATTTTAATGCCGTTCAAAACGACCATCTAATTCATCTAAAGACATTTGAACAATGATGGGTCGCCCATGAGGACAATAATAAGGATGTTTGGTGGCAAACAGGCGATTCACCAATTCCTGCATTTCTTCTCGAGTGAGCGAATCCCCAGCTTTGATGGCTGCCTTACATGCAAACATGGCTGCTAACCCTTCCTGAAACGAACTGTATTGCTTCCGCTCTTTTAAAAAATTATCCAGGATTTCCCGAATCACTTCTCGTTCATTCCCCAAGGACATTTCTGATGGGATAGCATCAATCCGGATCGATTTCTCATCCTGTTTCTTAATTCTGAATCCAATTTTTTCTAAATAGGGTAGCACGTCTAAAAGCCCGTCAAAATCATCTGGTGAGAATTCTAAGACTTCCGGAAAAAGCATGGTTTGGGATGCCATGGAAGTAGACTCAAACGCTTTAATCGCTTCTTCATACAATACGCGTTCATGGGCTACATGTTGATCAATAATAACCAATCCACTATTGATTTCTGAAACGATATATTTTTTATGGGTCTGCCAAATATGTTCGGTTGAAATTGTTTCCACCGCCTCTGTCGGCGATTCTGCTAATCGAGATGCATAATCTTTAGCTCGTTCAAGGTTTTGATGCTCCGGTCGTCTCGAACCTGAAAAATCCATATTCCCCTGATTCAGATTAGTTGGAATTGTTTCTGATGGCGGTCGAGATGTTTGTCCAAAAAATGGAGTATTCTCGTAATTGGATCGTGATGTTTGTTCATAAGATTGATTAAATCCTGGAACAGTATCCAACACAGATCGCAGTGAATCATTCACCCCCGCTTTTAAAACATGAAAAACACGCCATTCATCTTTAAACCTGACTTCAGTTTTCATGGGATGCACATTCACATCCACTTGATCCGTTGGTAAAATAAGATTGATAACAAAAAATGGATACTCACCCCGTTTCACCAAAGATTCATAGGCTCCATAAACTGCAGTATTCATCAATCGATCCTTAATAAATCTGCGATTTAAAAAAAGATATTGTTCTCCCGGTCTGGATCGGACCAAATTTAAATTGCCTACAAATCCGGAGAATGCATAATCACCTTTTACTAAACTGATTGGAAGCAAATTTCGAGAATAAGTAGGATCCAATAAATTATCGATGCGCTCTTCCAGATTCTCAGTTTTTACATGAAAAACATCCCTGTTATCTGAAACCAGTTTGAATGAAACTTCCGGAAAGGCAAGTCCAAATCGACGCACCACATCCACTATTTTTCTTAGTTCTGTCCGTGGAGTTTTAAGGAATTTTTTACGAGCCGGTGTATTATAAAATAGATTACGGATCGTGATTTCTGTCCCACCAATTTCCGCAGCGGGTTGGATTTTTCCAGCATGCCCATCAATAATAGGTAATTCTGCACCTTCGCCTGTCTCATTACTGGATAAGATCGACATTTCTGATACAGATGCAATACTTGCCAATGCTTCACCACGAAACCCTAGCGTATTGATGGAGAATAGATCATCCAATGTTGCAATTTTACTGGTATGATATCGAAGAACCGAAGATGACAATTCTTCAGGAGACATACCACTTCCATTATCCCGAACTTGGATAGTTTGATGTCCACCCTTTTCAACCACGATTGAAATTTCGGTGGCACCGGCATCTACACTGTTTTCAATTAATTCTTTTACGACCGACGCTGGCCGCTCCACTACCTCACCGGCCGAAATTTTATTCCGAAGATCTTCTGATAATGCTTTAATCATTAATGATGTTCATTGTTTTTTCAAATACAAACTTTTGCATGGATTCTGCCTTTTCCATAATGTCTTCTACTTTATTCCTCATATCATCGCAATACGTTTCATCTTCAACACTGGTGAGATTTATCAGCACATTCATACATGCGCCACTTACACCTGCCAAAGCAACTTCCGCTGCAACACCCGCATCGGAAACAGAATTAGGGTTACCTTTTTCCACCAGTGTATTGGCTAACTCAATCACACGAAAACATTTTTTTGCCGTCTCCAATGGAATTTCAATGGCATATTTGTTTGCAATCTCAATAGCTTGATTTTTGGCTGATTGTTCTTTGTCATTTGTTGCAGACAACCGATTGGCATCCATAACCTTATTGAATGCATTTGTATCTTCATCCACCAAAAAAGATAGACGATCTTTTAAATTTTGTGCTTCTATTCCGATCTCATCCATTTCCGGCTTTAGATCTAATAGTTCTTTTTTTTCATGAGATAAAGCAGCGACCATAGATGATAATGCAGCGCCTAAGGCTCCGGCCAATGCTGAAACACTTCCCCCGCCTGGTGCAGGGCTATTTGTAGATAATTCTTCAACAAATTCCTTTCCAACTAAATTCATCAACGGGCGATCTTCAGACTGTACTGCATAATCAATAATTTTCACATTTGGATCAAATTCTGTAACATCGTTTAATCCCAGCGACTGTACCGCACATTCGACTATATCTGCTGTAGGTACACCCAAAGACCGATTCTGTTTATTAAGATAGTGTCTACCTGCCATGAGCATGGCTTCTAACGGTATGAGTCCTACCAATTCACTTCCCGTAACTCGAATTCCTCGTTCGTTTGCTAATATACATGCCGCATCAAAAACATCATGAATGGTGGACACTTTAAAATTATTAAAATTT
>CAWVTW010000074.1:0-5900 GCA_963933175.1 uncultured bacterium | reverse complement strand
GTATATTTTCAATTAATTCCGGTGCCGCACCCTCCTGAAGTATCAGGGTAAGGTCCATTCGTTTCACTTCTGCGCGGGAAGGTCGCTTACGGGAAATAATTTTATCCACCATTTCTTTCTGAGCATTATTATCATTGGTAGGTTGATCCATGGGTTCCATGGTTCTTGGCGAAATCGGTGTTGATTGGGTCACAGATCTCGGCTGAGGTTTTTCCCCGGCAACATCAATTTCAAATCCTGGTATTGGGAGCCCAATAGAATAACCGATTTCTGATTCCGGTTGGGATTCATCAACCATTTTTCTCTGTATTCTCAAGAGTGCATCAGCTGTTTTCTCTGCGGGCGTTATGTCACTTTTTTTCCCAGAGTCTCGAGGAGAAAAAACTGTGATCTGTTCATTTACCTCATCTAAAATTTCCAATTCAATATCAATATTAATAACATATTTGTGTGAATCAATAAGTTTGGAAAGGGCTTCTTTGACACGTTCTCGAATGTTGTTTTCCACCATCAGTTTTTGGGAGAGATAACCTCCGCTTTGTCCTATGAGTAGCGTGACCGCAATAACTACTCCTATGATGGGTATTAAATATTTATTCCCCTTACTCATGTGATGACTCCTTGGTATGTTTTTCAATCTCATCGTATTATGAGATCAAGAATCACCTTTCATATAACCGCTGGCATCGTGGTGCGATGGTTTGATGAATGTGATTTGAATTCTCCTGTTATTTGATTTTTGTTTGGTTGTTCTATTCATTTTCAATACCTCTTCCCATGTAAGTGTCAAAGGATTATACATAGGGTTTTCACTTTTAATACTGTCAACTCCTCTCGGGTACCAATCTCCATATCCCGCAGCTAAAAGACGGGGAGCGGGTATACCATTGTCAATCATATAACGAACTACTGCAGCTCCTCTTGCAGCAGATAGTTCCCAGTTACTGGCATAAAACTTTTTCCACTTCTTCGGCATAGCATCACTATCTGAGTGCCCTGCTACCTCCACTTGAAAAACACTTAACTGAATCTTGGGTATTATTTCTTCATTCAATAAAGTTTCTAATTCAGGTTTCATCTCTGCTTTTCCTGAAGGGAATGCAAAATCGCCCTTAATATTAACAATAAGTCCCTTGGCACTGGTTTCAATATCAATAGGAGGATCACCCGCCGGGTTCTCCTTTTTCATTTCCTCAATGGTTTCTTCCATAGCCTCTTTCATTGCTGCAAGGTTTTTGATGGGTTCATATTCCCCCTCTTCTTCAGCTTTTCCAGATGCCTTAATTTTACTCCCCAGTGATTTTCCTTCAGAATTTGCCATCTCCTGTAACTTCACTGGATCCATTGTTGATATAGCAGCCAAAAGTACAAAGAATGCAAACAGAAGTGTCATCATGTCGGCGAAAGTGCCGAACCATCCAGGCAAACCTTCTTCAACGGATTCTTCCCCCGCTGAAAAGCCCTTTTTATAGGCTTTCTTTTCTGCTGCTGTCATACCCATATCAAATTACTCCCGCTTCCACTCCGCAGGTGGAATAAAAGAATTGAGTTTTTCCCTAATAATAAGAGGATGCTTTTTCTGATGAATCAATCTCGCCGCTTCCACCAGTAGGCTCGCAGACATAGATGTCATTGTAGTTTTATTTCCCATTTTTTGAGCCATGGGCAGAAAAAATAGATTTGCAAAAACAGCACCATAAAGTGTAGTGATCAATGCTGCGGCCATACCGCCACCCAAGTTATCTGCACCGCCTTCACCGCCAAATCCAGCTAACATAAGCACCAAGCCGATTAACGTCCCAACCATACCCCAAGCTGGAGCAAGGTCACCCATGGATTTTAACATATCTGTTTGAACTTTTTCACGCTTTTCACGATATTCAATTCTTGTTTCCATAATCTCAGTTACTTCATCCAGAGAATATCCATCTACCACCATTTGGACACCATCCTTTAAAAAATAAATTCTAACTGTTTCAACTGCTTTTTCAAGATCTGCTGCACCTTTTCGTGCAGATTCTCCAACTTCACATGCTATATCAACTAAGGGACCCATTTTATCATCCGCCGGTTTTAATACGGCGCCAATAGCTTTACCCAGTGCCACAACATGAGGCATGGGAAACGCCACAAAAATAGATGCAATCATACCACCGGCAACAATTCCAAAACTCGGTATCGAAATAAAGTCACCAAATCCACCAGCTGAGCCCTCAACAAAGAGTGCATAAGCAATACTGCCGATCATGGCAGCCATACCAAGAATAACTCCAATAATTAAAGCAATATCCATAAACTTACTCCTCTAAAATATTTGCGGATTTTAAATTATTTTCATGCAGAGCCTTCAAGATATTTCTAACGTCTGTATACTCTGGATCTAGGCGAAGTGCGAGGTTCCAGTTTATTGTAGCTCTCTGAACATCTCCTAATTTATAATAGATTGACCCTCTTCTGGCATAAGCAAGCGCTAAATTTGGATTTAACTCTAATGACAGGTCCACCTCTTTCAATGCTTCTCGATAATCCCCTGCATAAAAATACCTTAATGATCTAGATAAGTGCCTCAAGGCTTCATTCATATTCTTTTCGGAGATATTTGTTTCCAGTTGAATATTCACCAGTGAATCAGATAAAAATTTCGTATTCTGCTCCATGGCAGATAACCGTACCAACAAATTCCTCATTTCATTATTCATAAGCGCCATGGAATCTCTCAATGTTATGACAGCAATATTTGCCATTGTAATGGTCGAGTCACGATGTAAAGGCAGGGTTTCCATTCCACCCGGTAAACCATCAGATGGGCCATAGATATTTGTTGGACCTGATGGGCCACCTTGCAGTCGTCGCCTAGGTTCCCGGGGGACAGCCATATCAAGCCCCAGTGTGAAACCAGGATGACCTGCCCAATACCTTTTGTCCCAATCCGGCAATCTTTCTATGTGGGTGAACCCTAGGTTCAGGCGGTAATCCGAGGTAAGGGGGATGCGGAGTCCCACATTGACACCTGTCCCGTCGAATTCACCCACAATATCCATGCCGCCCCGTCTTGCGAAATACGGGGTCTTTAATACAAATCCAAGAAATACACCGGCGCTTGTGCTAACTGAATCTGGATCAACTTCAATCGTATCCATGGGCGCCAAGCCACCGGATCCAAAGCCCATGTATGTATTCATCTTATACTCTCCTAGGTCTTTTTCACTGGCCAAGACAGTAAAAAAAGATAAAAGGGATGTATTCAGGCTTAGAATCTCGTCCGAAGTTTGATCGTTTTGAAAAACAACATCTTGTAATCCAACTGTTAACGAAATATCATTATAAGAAAAGATGCGCTGCTGAAAGTGGAATCCAAATTCCACGATCGGTTTCTGCTGCGATTCCTTCAATAAAGCAAGAGATGTGGTATCTCCGCCCTGAACAGCAGAAAATCCAAAAGCGAACCCTTTGTTTAATTCCATATCAAAATAAACACCTTTTGCCGTATTAAACGGATCAAAGTTGTGAATTTCAGTTCCAAACCCCGTTCGGAACAAATAGGGCGTTTTTTGATTGCTGGATGTTGGGACACGCATCATGAGCCCCGGACGTGTGTATGCTACACGCGTAGAACCCAAAACCATGGAGGCAAGTAAAACCAAGATGGATAAATTTTTTGCGATCTGTCTCATTTAATCATTTATTGATTATTGTTTATAGGAATACTTATTACTGGTATTCTTCCCAATCTATAACGTATGAATAACCAATAAATGCACCGAAATCCTGTGGCACATAAAGATCAAATTTTCCCACGGCCCCCGGTAACAAACTTGCATCGGATACGATGCCCGTATCAAAAGTGTTATAAGACCCTTTTACAAATGTAGTCAGTGTCTTTGTTTCTCCACTCCAATTCTTGCGAAAAACAAAATCTACTTTGACAAAATCTGATCTGCGACCGCCAATGTTTTTAATTTCACCCTTAAAGATGATATTCCCTTGACCATCTTTCTTTTCTGAAATATTGCCTACCAAAACACAATTTGCAGAAAAATTTACACTGGCATTTCTGGCAGAGTTATTTGATGACGTATATCTAGGTTGTGCCAATTTTGGCATGGGTGGTGGTGTATAACTTTCCCGGATCTGTTCCGGAACATATTCTTGCGTATCCTCTGTGATTACATTATCAACAATCCGGACAACCTGGGTACGATCTACAATCAAGTATCCAATCAATGTTTCAACCTTGAGTGATTTGTCATCTTGGTAAATGATTTTCCCAAATACAGTACTTCCATTTTTAAGGATAATCTCCTTGGAATAAATGGTGAGTGGATTCACCCACATTTTACTTAAGGCTTTCAGATCATCATTTTCTTGGGAGAGATGTTTGAATTCTGCTGAAAGTTTCTTGATCTCGAAATTTAATTCATTCAAAATGAAATCCTTACTGGGACTTCCCATGGCTTCCATGGTTTGTGGAACAGTAACGGAAATTCTTTCAGGCCTTGCCGTGGCAGGCTTGTTGACGCCGCCTGTTTCAGCTTTTCTTTCATTTGCATCTGCAACTGATTTGCTTGGCTTTTTTGTAGAAAGGACTAAATCACCAATATCCTTATTATCAGCTAATGTGATGATCGTCTCCGTAGACCCAAATTCATCATGGGTTGCCTGAAGGACATAGTCGCCCTTGTCTAGTTTCTTAAATTTGAATTTACCATTGCCTCCAGTCTTGTCTTCCTTGACTACATCCCCACCAGATAGAAGCGTTAGAACGGCTTTTTTTACTTTTTCACCGTCTGAATTGACAATTCTTCCAGACAGGGTTACCCCCTTAGCGAACGCAAGGGTCCCTAATAGTATATAGACAACTATAGCGAATACAAATCGCTTTTGAAGGCTTTGTGTTAGTGTCATGTTTTACCTCGGATTATGAACACTTGTAGCATCAAAATGCGCTAAAGCTAAAAGATTTTACTGCCAAATCAGCATTGTGTCAAGAATTTATAGAAAAGTCAAAATTTGGACGAATCTTGGATTAATTATACATTTTAAAAAATATCTAGTGCGAGTTAACCCTTCCGAAGTTGTGTCCGATTTATAATAGTGATAAGATTGTAATGAACCATTGAATGCCGTGACCCGTTTTATCCCTCGAACCAAAATAATTTCCGGTTGGCACGAAAAGATTTATATAAACTGTCCATGGAATCGATCACATAATATCGATCTTGGATATTGCTATAGTCAAAACAGGTCATAATCATTTCTTCTATATTATAGGGCAAAAACTTAGATCGTGAACTTTTACTTTTTGCGCATTTGACCACATTAGTAACCTCGTCAAATGAAGAAATGATCCCGGCACCATATATTTCGTAATCCATATCATTGGCAACGCGACGGAATGGATCGGTGTCACCTGTATTTTTGATCAACCCGAATTCATAGGTCCACCAGGCAAAATTCTGAAGTCGTCTTAAGTTATGGGCCACAAGTTCCGGCCCAAGTCCCCGCTCATCTTTAATGATCTCATCTCCTAGGACTCCAATTTCCCACATAAAATCTGCATATTTTTTATTCATAAGAAAAGGAACATGGCCTTGGATATCGTGAAAAATATCCGGCTCCGGTGTATACCCATCATCATTTTGGATATCAACTCCAGCATATTTTTCGGCAAAACGAGGTGACTGGCGAATAATCTCTGTCACAGGAAACTGCCGTTTTTTATTGATATCAAAAAATAATTCTTCATCAAGGAACCCAGCTACAGAAATCAATGTCCACCCAGTAGAATTTTCAATCAAAGGAGAAATGGCTTCAAATTCAGGAAACATATTATTGGGTATTGGTAAAGATCGAAGTCCCAATAAATATTCCCGCGATGAATATTGGTCTAAAAGAAATTC
>CAWVTW010000073.1:0-5975 GCA_963933175.1 uncultured bacterium | reverse complement strand
CATGTAGTGGACATCTCCCGGGGGACAACTATAGAAGAAAATGATGTTCGCATCCATACGGTAGAACATGCATTAGCTGCGGTGAGTGGTCTCCGAATCGATAATATACTCATTGAACTCACAGGCAAAGAACCGCCTGTGATGGATGGTAGTGCTAAAGATTTTGTGGAATGTTTGATGAAAGCCGGGATCAAAATTCAAAAACAAGAAAGAAAGGTTTTAGAAATTACACGTGCGGTCAACTATACAAATCCCTATCGTGACATTGATATTCACGTAATTCCCTCAGATAGATTCAGAATTACATTTATGGTAGAATATCCTCTTCCTGCACTAGGAACCCAGTATGAAGCAATCTATAATATGGAAGAAGATTTTGCCTTTGAAGTAGCACCTGCCCGTACATTTTGCTTTTTAAGTGAAGTCGAAATGTTGAAAGAGCAGGGGCTTATTAAAGGAGGCGCTTTAGATAATGCGGTGGTAATCGTTGATAAGGAAATTGATACTTCAGAGATTGATAGATTAAGGGATTTATTTGGCATTGAGCATAACATTATCCAAGGTGCTAATGGTATATTGAATGGGAAAGTTCTGCGTTTTAAGAACGAGCCTGTTCGTCATAAAACTTTAGATTTGATTGGAGATCTTGCCTTGTTAGGTGTCCCCATTAAAGGTCATGTAACCGCAGCTCGTGCCGGTCATGCCAGCAATGTAGAATTTGTAAAAAAACTTAAAAAGAAATATGCCAAAGAATTGGCTGATTTATGGACAGAGAAAATAAATGACTGATTTTTCACAAAAGACTGTTTTTAAAATAAATGACATTATAAAAGTTCTTCCTCATCGTTATCCATTTATTTTGATTGATAAATTAGAAATGATAGATCCGGGGAAATCTTTAGTTGCTATTAAAAATGTGACTATAAATGAACCATATTTCCAAGGCCATTTTCCTAATCAACCGATAATGCCGGGAGTCCTTTCATTGGAAATCATGGCACAGGCCGGTGCATTTCTTATGTTGAGTCAGGTGGAAAATCCACTATCAAAAAATATGCTTTTTTCAACTATTGATAAGGCAAAGTTTAGAAAACCAATTATTCCGGGTGACCAACTCAAGATTTATATGGATCTTGTAAGAAAAAAACTCAGTATTTGTAAATTCCATGGCAAGTGTTTTGTGGATGATAAGCTTGTGGCCGAAGCCTTCCTTTCTGCAAATATCGTAGATCGCCCAGAGGCATAATATTTCCAATTCTATTCACCCAACGGCACTAATTGATCCGTCTGCCGAACTGGGTACCAATGTTTGTGTTGGACCTTTCTCCATAATTCAAGCAAATGTCTTTCTTGGGGATAATACAACAATTGGAAATCATGTAACTGTTGGTGAAAATACATCCATTGGTAAAGACTGCAGAATTTTTCATTCTAGTTCCATTGGTGAAATTCCTCAAGATCTGAAATTTGGTGGTGAATTAACAAACACAATCATTGGCGAAAGAACAACTATACGCGAATTTGTTACAGTCAATCGTGGCACCAAAGCTCTGGGCGAAACAAAAATTGGTTCAGATTGCTTGCTCATGGCTTATGTACATGTAGCTCATGATTGTATTTTAGGTAACAATGTAATTATGGCAAACATGGCAACACTTGGGGGACATGTAGAAATTGGAGAATGGGCATCATTGGGGGGCGGTGTTCTGGTTCATCAGTTTTGCAGAATTGGTGCCCATGCTTTTATTGGAGGTGGGTTTCGTGTAGTTCAGGATGTACCTCCATTTATATTGGCAGCAGGAGAACCGTTATGTTTTGGTGGGACCAATAGAATTGGTTTAAAAAGACGTGGATTTTCTATGGAGGATAGACAAATCATTAAAAATACTTATCAAACATTTTTTAGCTCCAAGTTAAATCGTAATGAAGCGCTCCAAAAAATTAAGTCAGATATTAAAGCATCGAATTATAAAGATCAGATTTTTGATTTTATTCGTTCTTCCGAACGGGGCATTATTTAGTTTTACTGTGAATCTCATTTTTATTATTCTGGCTCTTTCGGGAACAATTTTTTCTCAAACAGCAGATTTTAGGTTCGATTTTATAGATTGTCAACAATGCGATGGCGATGCAAAATCGGTTATTAGATCATCATCTTTTTGGTTGAGTGAATCTCCCGCTATGGATCCCGCGAGTAATAATCGAATCATCATCCAATCTGGAACCTTATCATCAATAAAAAAAATAAGTGAAGAATATTGGACATATCCAAACTTTGATTTCGGGATCAAGGTCACAAGAAATCTCGCCATCACAGGTAAACTTTTTGGCTTTTCAACTGCGAAAGAGTCCCCTCAAATTCTAGGTGCCGGAATTCAATATTATTACGGTGGGGGAGATACATTAAATTGGGTTTCGTCCATTCAAAGGGTTGATCTAAAAGGCTTAAGTCATTTTCGCCTTACGTCTCTTACCTTTGATATTAGAAAATGGATTGAATGGAATTCAATTCAATTTCGAATTGGCGTCGGTTCCAATTTTTTTAATGAACGATCTTATAAAGGGTATAGTGAACCATCAAGCATGAAAGGACAGATAAACTTTGTTGGTGCGGATGCACTAATGTCCTATTCGTTTTTCAAGTATGGCATCGGTACCCGAATTCATCCTGGTAGAACACTGGTAACATTTTTCATCCAAAAAGAACTCTTCTAATGTCAAAACGAATTTCCATTTTAGGATCCACCGGCTCTATTGGTGTGAATGCCTTGAAGGTTAGTTCTCATCTCAAGGATGAGTTAGATATCATTTATTTATCTGCCAATAGGAATGCAAAATTATTGATTCAACAGGCAAAAGAATTTCAACCTAAAGCCGTTTGCATTGTGGATGAATCAGTGTTTCCTGATGTGCAAAATGCACTGATGCATTTAGACATTGAAATACTCACAGGACGGGAAAGTCTTTTGGAATTAGCAGCAAGAGATGATGTGGATATTCTGTTGAATGGCCTCGTAGGCACCCCAGGCATGGAACCGACATTAAAAGCCATTGAAGCTGGGATAGATGTAGCCTTATCCAATAAAGAAAGTTTGGTTATGGCTGGAGATATTATTCAGAAAGCTATGGATAAATCTGGTGCGAAATTGTTTCCCGTGGACAGCGAACATTCCGCCATATGGCAATGTTTGGTTGGGGAAAACATAGATGATGTCCGTTGCCTTATTTTAACTGGAAGCGGTGGGCCGTTCCGCACTCGAGATATAACAACATTTGATAATATCACGGTGGAAGAAGCGTTAAATCATCCAAACTGGGATATGGGACGGAAGATTACCATCGACAGCGCCACCATGATGAACAAAGGCTTTGAAGTTATCGAAGCATTTTGGTTGTTTGGATTTACTCCCGATCGAATCAAAATTGTTGTTCATCCGCAATCTATTATTCATTCCATGATCGAAATGAAAGATGGTGCCATTAAAGCACAAATGGGCGTACCGGATATGAAAGTTCCCATCCAATATGCACTGACTTATCCACGACATCTGGAAGCACCGTGGGAACAATTAGATTTTTTAAAATGTGGTGACCTGACTTTTGAAGAACCAGACTTTGAGCGGTTTCCCTGTATTAAATTGGCTTTTGATTCTTTGGAAAAATTGGGTACTTCCGGTGCTGTCTTAAATTTAGCCAACGATTATTCCGTATATCGTTTCTTAAATGGAGAGATCAAATTCACGGATATTCCAAGAATCATAGAATCTTCTATGAAACATCATGATTGGACAGAACATCCGTCATTGGAACATTTGAAAAAATTAGACAGTTGGGTAAAAAACCATGTTGAATCCTTTTGATTCCATGGAACTTAAAAAACAGTATTTAGTAGGCTTAATCTTATGACAATCATCTGGGCAACTATACTCATACTTGGTGTTCTTATCACCATCCACGAATTAGGACATTTTATCGCTGCTCGATCTGTTGGAATTCGTGTAGAGCGATTTTCAATTGGAATTCCGCCACGATTTGTATCTCTCACATCAACAAACGATGGTTGGTTATTCTGTCTTTTCTTTTATAAAAGATCACATGGACGTTTATCCTGGCAGCCTGTTTTTAAAAAAATGATTTCCAAACCCGGGCGAATAGGATCCAAAACTGAATATGTGATTGCGCTACTCCCCTTGGGTGGTTATGTGAAAATGGCTGGTATTATTGATGAGAGTATGGATACAGAGATTAATTATGAAGATGATGAATTCATGTCCAAACCACTATGGGCGAAGCTATGGGTTATGAGCGCTGGCGTGATCATGAATACTATTTTAGCATTTGCAATATTTTCTGCAATAGGATACACGCAAGGCATGCCGGAAGTTTCAGATGAACCCATTGTAGCCGAATTACAACCGGATATGCCGGCCATGGCGGCAGGTATCCAACCGGGAGACCAGATAATATCTATTAATGGTAAACCCATTAAAACATGGAATGATCTTACAAAATCTATCCATACTCAGCCTAACACAGATATTTCTCTCACGATTTTAAGAGAGGATATTCAAATTAAAATGGATATCACCACATCATTTATGCCCGTCCCAACCGATGCCGGGATGGATACTCTTGGCGTTATTGGAATCATACCTGAAGTGTTCTACAGGGATATGACCATAGGTGAAGCATTCAATATTGGATGGCTGCGAACAGAAGGCAGTTTTGGGATGATCATTATGAGTTTAAAAATGCTTGGAAGTGGCGGTGCGTCTATGTCTGATTTTGGTGGCCCTATTATGATTGCTCAATTAGCCGGTCAAACAGCAGAAGCAGGATGGGTTCCGTTTCTCACATTTATGGCATTGATCAGCGTAAATCTGGCATTTATTAATATTTTGCCGATTCCCGGATTAGACGGCGGACATATTATGATTCATTTGATTGAAGGGATTCTGCGACGTCCTTTAACTATGAAAGCTCGAATTACAATTCAACAGATCGGCATGGCATTTTTATTAATGCTCATGGTGACAGTCGTGTTCAACGATATCAGCCGATTATTTAATTAGTAATCTCGTCCAATTTCAGGACGAATGCCCCAAATTTCATCTTTAGCCAGATCTGAACCGGATATCTATGTTCATCATTAGAGAACCAAATGGACATGGTGGCTTCATTCTTGAATTTCTTTTTATCAATTCGCATCGGTGTCACTTTTGTACAATTAAATTCTCCTATTGGTACTCTAATTTTAATTTCATCTGTCACTTTCATTTTTAATGGAGTGATCTTTTTCCCCTCGATCGTAGAAAATATTTCTCCATCAATTTTCGATAAATTTTTATTTCTGAAAAAATAAAATAAAGAATAAGGGGAATGAGTTCCCATTCCCATTGAGATAGTATCATTTCTGACAATTGCAAACCCTTGGTCCTGGGAAAGATCGGACTCGCTCTTTTTTTCGTATTTCCCCTCACTGATATCTTTTTTAACCCTTATCGGTGCTAGGGAATTTTCATCGAGCCAAAGATCAATCACATCTCGAATTGGGAAAAGGAAATTTGCAACCCCATGGGTGTTAGCACTGAACCGAACATGGTAAGTGGAAACATTGTTGATCATTTCTATTCCAAGCACTTCTAGACGACCAGTTGCTGCATCTATCCCCGAAAAAGAAGCTTTGTAATTCAGCGATTCCCCAACCTTAAAGGGGACATTTGTCCCGCATAAAAATGAAAAAGATAAAATGAGAATAATTGATCTCATGATCTTATGATATTTAGTTTCCTATCCTGAAAATTATAAATAGTGGAGCCACTGCCTTCAATGATGCCATCCTCAATAATGAGATCAATCTCACGAGAAAATTCGGATAGAATCTTTTCCGGATTTGTCAAAGGTTCTTGTCTTGTTCGGTTCACACTGGTGGTGGTGATGGGGTTTGGATATGCCTCGGATAATTTTTGACAAAA
>CAWVTW010000072.1:0-6057 GCA_963933175.1 uncultured bacterium | reverse complement strand
GATCATTTCTATCCGGACCTTACTCATCCAAAATATGTTGTAAAACTTGCCATTTTCCATGAGCGGTTTTCCACAAATACTAAGTCCACCTGGGCCATGGCACAACCATTTCGTATGCTGGCACATAACGGCGAGATCAATACCATCAAGGCCAACCGCTTGTGGATGACAGCGCGGGAGAGAGAAATAAAATCTCGGTTCTGGAATAATGACCTTGAAAGCCTGAAGCCTATTGTAAATCATCATGGAAGCGATTCAGAAAGCCTAGACCATATATTAGAATTTTTAACTCAAAGCGGGCGAGACCTTTTTAGCAGTACCATGATGTTAATCCCAGATCCTTATGAATACGATAAGTCTATGCCTCGGGCCCTAAAAGATTTTTATATTTATCATGAAAACTTTATTGAGCCTTGGGATGGCCCGGCGGCAGTTGTTTTTACAGATGGTAGCCATGTTGTTGCTAAAATGGATCGAAATGGGTTACGCCCTCTGCGATATTCTATAACAAAAGACGGATTGGTTATTATGGCATCGGAAGCAGGTATTATTGATATTGCTGATAATAACTTAGTTGTGCATCACCATATGAGATCCGGAGAAATTTTTGCTGTTTCCCTGAAAGGAAAGGGAATTATTCGGAATAAAGAGATTAAAAAAACAGCAGCGGGAAAGAAAGATTACTCCAGTTCCCTAAATAAATATCTTACTACATTAAAAAGAAAATCTCACCGCAAAGAATTCGGAATCTTTGGATTGCCCGAACAGGGATTTGATCCTCGATTGCGGGTAGCCTTTGGTTGGTCAAAAGAGGATTTAACACGGTATTTGATTTCTATGGCAACCAGTGGACGAGAACCCATTGGCTCCATGGGAGATGATACTCCTCCCGCTGTCATGTCCTTACAAGATCGGCGATTTTATGATCATTTTAAACAATCTTTTGCACAAGTTACCAATCCGCCCATCGATTCAATTCGTGAACGGGGCGTCATGGCATTATTCAAATATTTAGGATCGGAAAATAACCTTCTGGATGAAAATCCAACTTTCGGCGGCGCCATTCGAATCGAAAGTCCTGTTTTGTCTCCCCGGGAAGTATTAGAACTTCATGATCGCCGAAACCAGGCCCCCTATAAACGCATCTATTGTCATTGTGCACTTGACCAAGATTTGAATAGCCGTCTATCCCGGATTAAGTCTCAATCCAGGGAAGCAGTAAAAAACGGGGCAAAAATAATTTTTCTCACGAATGAAAATCTGAAACAAGGCTATTTACCCATTCCCATGCCCCTGGTTGTTTCTGCAGTTCATCATGCGCTGGTAAAAAACAAATTAAGAAGCGCCGTTTCCCTCATTTGTTTATCCGGAGATGTGGTGGAAGATCATCACGTAGCCGTTCTTATTGGACTTGGCGCCAGTGCTGTATATCCATTTATGGCTTACGAATTGATTCGGGAGCATTTTCATGATGATACGGATTGGCACAACAAGATGGCCAACTATCGCTACGCTCTTGAAAAAGGCATCTTGAAGATTATGTCTAAAATGGGCATTTCCACCATAAGTAGTTATCACGGAGGTATGCTTTTCCATACATTGGGTTTGGATAAGGATTTGATTGAAAAATATTTTCCATCCTTTCGAAGTGAGCTGGGCGGTATCGGGTTAAATCATATAAAACAAAATTTGATGCAGCAGCACTCTGCAGCATTTCTGGAACCATCACCTATCTTTAGTGAAAAAGGATATTTCAGATTTCGAAAAAATGGTGAAAGCCATGGGTATTCACCTCCAGAATTCAAAACGATACAAGCTGTAGCACACCAAAAGGAGCAGGAAAAGATTAGAGCAGAAGTGCCGGTTTATTTACGCGATCTCTTTCAAGTTAGGGGGAAGTTGGAACCCATTGATGTTAAGCAAACTGAATCTTTGAAAAAGGTGCTTAAGCGGTTTGGCTCCGGTGCCATATCTTTTGGTGCTATTTCTGAAACCGTTCATCGCGAACTGGCCCGGGGAATGGCTTTAGTAGGAGCGAGGAGCAATACAGGCGAAGGCGGGGAATTGGATGACCGTTACAGTAGAACCAACCCGGATAAAGATGTGAATTCCTACATAAAACAGGTGGCCAGTGGCAGATTTGGTGTTTCCGTGGACTATCTTGCAGCATCGAGGGAAATCCAGATCAAAATGGCTCAAGGGGCAAAACCTGGCGAGGGTGGACAATTACCAGGACATAAGGTGACAGCGCAAATTGCCCATGCGCGATCCTCCACCTTAGGGGTGCCTCTGATCTCACCGCCTCCTCATCATGATATTTATAGTATTGAGGATCTTAAACAATTGATTCACGATTTAAAAGAGGTGAATCCTCGAGCATTAATTTCTGTTAAACTGGTAGCACAACCCGGCGTTGGCACCGTTGCTTGCGGTGTGGTAAAAGCTGGTGCCGATATTATCCTTATCTCCGGTGCAGACGGCGGTACGGGTGCCAGTCCCTTGGGATCGCTAAAACATACAGGCCTCCCCTGGGAATTAGGATTGGCAGAAACACACCAGACTCTGGTCGCCAATCAATTGCGTGACCGGGTCACCCTTAGAGTTGATGGCGGACTCAAAAAAGCCCGGGATATTATTATCGCAGCAACTTTGGGTGCAGAAGAATATGATTTTGGCACAGCAGCTCTGATAGCCTTAGGGTGTATCATGGCTCGACAATGTCACATGAATACCTGCCCTGTTGGTATCGCCACCCAAGATGTAAAATACATGAAAAAGTTCAAAGGGAACGCTGGTAACATTAAACTTTATTTTGAAAAAATTGCCGAAGATGTGAAAGATGAATTAGCCAAGTTGGGATTTAAAACTATTCAATCTCTTGTGGGCAGGAGCGATCTTTTATCTATTCATAAAAATTTTAAATCCTATGTAAAGAAAAGAGGTTTGGATTTTTCAGGAATTTTTAATCCAGACTCAAAAAAAGGATTACCTATCCCTTCCGCAAATAAGGTTCGGTTTCAGGGTCGGCTACAAGATCAAAGTTTGGATGAAGAGATTATTACTGAGGTGCGAAATACCATTATGACTCACGGGCATGCTGTTGTTTCAAAACTTGTGAATAATACACAACGATCCATTGGGACACGTCTTTCCGGTGAAATTGCTTTTTTGTATGGGAAAGGAAATTTCCAAGGGAATATACAAGTTGAGATGTCCGGGACCGCAGGTCAAAGCTTAGGGGCGTATCTTTCAGAAGGTGTGGAACTGCGGCTCATGGGAACAGCCAATGATTATGTTGGAAAAGGGCAATCTGGCGGCTTAATCACTATTCGCATGCCTCGGTTGATTCGCCGCAAGAAAAAAGAACACACGATGATTGGAAATGTTGCCTTGTATGGTGCTACCGGCGGAACACTATTTGTTGCAGGCCGTGGCGGAGAACGGTTCGCTGTCAGGAATAGCGGTGCATCTGCCGTAATTGAAGGAGTTGGGAACCACGGTTGTGAATATATGACTCGGGGGACTGTAGTGGTTCTTGGCGAAATCGGGCATAATTTCGGGGCCGGAATGACCGGTGGGTCGGCATTTATTTATACCAAAAAAGTATCCATTAGCTCTCGATTAAATACTGAATTTGTGAAAGAATCAAATTTAACATCCAGCGATGAAAACCTATTAAAACGACTATTAAATACACATGTTTTTCACACGGGTTCTACCATCGCATCTCAAATCATTTCCAATTGGAAAAAAGAAAAATATCATTTCAAATGTATTGTTTCTCTAGCACAGGATATTGTGGATTTTAAAAATATTTATGACTTACACGTTGCGGATAGATTGGGTGTTGTATTGAATGAGTAAGTGATTTTTTATTTTTAAAATAGAATATATTTATGTTATATATAAATATATCTTTAAATATTTAATATATAGTATCGTTTTGCTTTAATTTTTACGATTGACACTAAATTTCCATATGCTTAATATTGTATGCGAAATTCGTTATAATACATAAATTATATTGAATATTTATTAAAAATACTAAAATAAAAAGGTGATATGAAATGTTTAGAAAAACAACAATATACGTTCTTGTTATAATAACAGGAATCACGTCTCTAATTGCGCAAGAGCAAGAAGATGTATCAACATGGAGTGTATCATGTGATATCTATAACAGATATATCTGGAGAGGCACAGATTTTGGCACCAGCCCATCCATCCAACCGGGATTAACCTATACAGCGGGTAATCTGACTTTAGGGGCCTGGAGCGCCTGGCAGTTTAGTGGAGAAGGCAGTGAGAATGATTTGTACGCAAGTTATTCTATTAGTGATTATTCCATCACAATAACTGACTATTATTTTCCCGGTACTTCACCAGGTGGCAACTTTAACGAAACTGCTTCCGATACAGGCGCACATAACATTGAACTATCTTTAGGTGGGTCTTTTAATGGCATTGGCCTAACGGCTGCAACGTTCGTTGTTGAGCCTGGATTTTATGGCGCATTCGAAACTGATAAGGCACCAATGTCAAAGTATATCAATATTTCTTATGGGCCCTTTATGCTAGGCTTTGGAGATGGCGGGTATACAAGTGATGGTGGGTTTGCACCGATTGAAGTTGGAGTTTCAGCGAGTAATGAAAAGTATAGCTGTTCTTGGATATTAAATCCTGATAGTGGACTGGCATTTTTAGTTGTTGGTAAAAGTTTCTAGGTAAAATTTAAAGGAGATACAAAATGATCAGAACAAAAATACTATTGGGTATATTGTTTTTCATGCAGGGCTCAACCCTGCTGGCAAATGGTGAACCAACAGCGGCTGATGCCATGTTTACTGTAAATAATACATGGATGCTGATTTCAACATTTTTAGTATTTATAATGCATTTAGGATTTGCAAGCTTAGAGGCGGGTCTTACTCAATCAAAAAACACAGTAAACATTCTTTTTAAAAATGTTTCTATCATTGCGATTGGTATTTTGACTTATGCTATTTGTGGGTTTAACCTAATGTATCCAGGAGAATTCAATGGTTACTTTGGTTTTGCTGGTTTTGGTATAACTAGTCCTATCGGTTCAGCAGGACTGATTGATTATGCTGATGGAGCTTATACTTATTTTACAGATTTTATTTTTCAAGCTATGTTTGCAGCAACAGCTGCTACTATTGTATCTGGAGCAGTAGCAGAGAGAATAAAACTATCATCATTCCTGATATTTTCAACTGTATATGTAGCAATAATATATCCAGTTGCAGGTTCTTGGAAGTGGGGAGCTGGCTGGCTGGATCAACTAGGCTTTTATGATTTTGCTGGATCCACCCTCGTACACAGTGTCGGAGGTTGGGCTGCGCTCGTAGGTGCAATTTTAGTAGGATCTAGAATTGGGAAATATGGGCAAAATGGACGAATTAAACCAATCCTAGGTCACAATATGCCGCTTGCAACTATTGGTGTTTTTCTTCTATGGTTTGGCTGGTACGGATTTAATGGTGGGTCAGTTCTTTCTGCAGACCCTGGCGGTGTATCTCTGGTATTCGTTACGACTACATTAGCAGCTGCAGCGGGTATAATTGGAGCTATGATCACATCTTGGTATGTAAGTAAAAAACCAGATTTATCCATGATATTAAATGGTTCATTGGCAGGGCTGGTTGGTATCACCGCTGGTGCGGACGTTATCAGTCCAATGAATTCTGTATTAGTTGGTTTTATTGCGGGAGTCATTGTGGTTTTGTCTGTAATCCAGTTAGATAAATTAAAAATTGATGACCCAGTTGGTGCTATATCTGTCCATCTCATATGTGGTATCTGGGGGACGCTTGCTGTAGGTGTTTTTAGTGCTGAACATAGCCTATCTGTTCAAGCCTTAGGTGTTGTGGCATATGGACTTTTTTGTCTGATTGGTTCAGCCCTGATCTTTACGGTATTGAAATATTCCATTGGCTTAAGGGTATCAGAAGACGAAGAAATCATAGGACTCGATATTGGTGAACATGATATGGAGTCATATGCCGGCTTTCAAATTTTCACTGTAGAATAGGAGGA
>CAWVTW010000071.1:0-6087 GCA_963933175.1 uncultured bacterium | reverse complement strand
GCAATCAAAAAGAATTTTAAAGGCTCCGAATTCATGATCGGCCCATTTTCCAAATTAAATCACCGATCCGAAATAGGTTCGGCCAGCAACCAATAATAAAATAAGAGCAATATTTTGTAGGGTCCGTTTTTCAGTTCGTAGCGTTTTGGTTATAGGCGTAGGAGACCGATCATCGGTGCCCAACCAAGGATAAATTCTGGGAAATAATCTTGGGACATTTCCTCGGTACGTTTCATAATCATCGCCAAATAGATCAATGAGGGTTTCTTCTTCTAATGAGATAATCATAGAATATTGAAAGGAGAAAAAAACAAACACAACCAAAAGAAATTCCCACATGAATTGTCCTCCGGCGATCAAAGCTACACCGCAATAAATGATCATATTACCTAGATAAAGTGGATTACGAGTTCTTGCATATGGCCCTGAGGTGCAGAGTGATGGTGCCCCCACTTTTGTTGTCCGAGTAGCACCACCCGCATACCGAACGGCGTTGATACGAATGGATTCACCGATTACTGCTAAACTTAAGCCGTAAAATAAAAAAGGAATCTCGGGATTAGCAAAATAAAGAAGCGATAATACAAGTGGCACAGGTGTAAAACTTCTGTAAGAAAAAAGAAAATGACGCAAATCCATTAGTGAATATCCTGGATGATAATGCGTTGTATTTCCATAGCCACTTCTAAAGCTTCCCTGCCGGCCTTGCCAGTAACAATAGGTGTTTCTTTTCCTTGAACTGATTTAATAAAATTATCCAATTCCATTCTAAGTGCATCTCCGGAAATTACTGGTGGTTTATGGTAGGCAATGAACCGCTCAGACCCATCATATTCAAAGGGTGCAGTCATGAGGGCTTGCGAGTCATCATCAGGGTTACCGACCACTTTGTAAATCTCTGTCAACCCTAATAAAAGATCGATAGTGGCATAAAGATCTCGTTGAAAAACTTTTACTTTTCGGACTTTGTCTTTTGCCACGCGACTGGACATGATGCTGGCTACCGTTCCATTCCCAAACCTAATCCTTGCGTGGGCAATATCTACAGAATCAGTAAGAATAGATAGCCCCGTCGCACGAATGGTATCCACCGGCGAATCCACTAGGGATAATAAAATATCGATATCATGGATCATGAGATCCAATACGACAGGGACATCTGTTCCCCGAGTGGTGTAAGGTGCCAGTCTTTGGATCTCAATGAATTTTGGATTAATAGTAAAGGGTTGAAGAGCCAGGAGGGCAGGGTTTAATCTTTCTATATGCCCGACCTGGATCATGGTCCCTTTTTCTTTCGATAATAAGAGAAGACGATCAGCCTCTTCCAATGTTTTGGTAATAGGTTTTTCGATAAAAACATGTTTTCCTGCTTGGATACATGCCGCAGCCACATCAACGTGAAATTTCGTTGGTGTCACAATAGAGACTGCCTCAACTTCATCTAACAAAGATGTTAATTCTGTAAATGGTTTCGTGCTATTTTGATTGGCGATAGATATTGCCCGGTCTGTATCTGTATCAAAGACACCCACAAGTTCCGCATCCTGTAAGGATGCATAATGTTTTGTATGGTGCTGACCTAAATGCCCTACACCGATCACACCAACTTTGATTGATTCATTTCGCATAAATAAGGGTGAAATTTACATAATCAAGAATGGGGAATACATGACAGAAAACCGCAACTTATTCAATTGGGAAAAATCTTGCATTTGTGAAGAACAAACGGCAATTTTTAGTATAAATCGAGGTATTAATGGAGTTTCATCATGGCTAACGACATGAAGTCCGGGATAGGATTTATAATTCCGGCAGCCGGCGTCGTCGGCTTTTTTACATCGCTCCTCTTGGGAGAATTTCTAGTGAGCATCATTATTGCAGTTGCTGGGATCATGGTTTGGTTCCTGTACATGCTAGTGATGGAATCTAACATGCCACAACAAATGGGTAACATGATCCTACTGTTTGGCATTTTACTTTCTATTGGGATATTCTTTGGGTTTGGTGTTACGCAAAATATGTTTGGCGGATTTGAATTTCAACCCGAAGGATCTATTTTTGCACTGGTAATCCTATTTTTTGCAGTGTTAACCGGGCTCAATTTCCGAAATCAGGCATCATCTACAGTAGCTCCAGCAGGCGCTAGTGGGTTATCAGATTCTGACCGGGACTTGGTCATGGATGCAATTAAGCAATCTCAGGAGTCCACTGAAACATCAGATGAACCACGGGTGATTGTGGTAAAACAGGAAGCGACCCCTGAAGTTGCAGTAGAAGAAAAAAAGGAAGAGGAACCGAATCCTTACGACCCATACAACATGGCCAATCCATATTTTGCTTATCCACCTGATTATTACTATGATGATGACGAAGATGACGAAGATGACGAAGATGACGAAGATGACGAAGACTGGGATGAAGAGGATGCTGACGAATAAAACGTATCTATCTTAAAAATTAAAAAGGGCAGTGAAAACTGCCCTTTTTTTGTATTAATTTGCCATTAGACATTAAATTTAAAGAAAATACAATCCCCGTCATTCACAATATATTGCTTGCCTTCTTGACGGATCAATCCCAAATCTGAAAGTGTTTTTTCTGAACCGTGCTTTATAATTTCATCATATTGGAATATTTCTGCTTTAATGAAACCACGTTCAAAATCCGTATGTATTTCACCTGCTGCTTTTGGAGCTGATGCACCCACAGGAATAGTCCAGGCTCGGACTTCTTGCTCACCACAAGTAAAATAAGTTTGCAGTCCTAATAGCCTAAACCCAGCATGAATTACTTTATGGAGTCCCGGTTCTGGGAGATTATACTCTGTTAGAAATAAGCCTTTTTCATCATCTGGTAAAACAGCGATCTCTTCTTCGATGGATGCACAGATTCGAACAGCAGAATTCCCTTCTTTTTCAGCAAAATCAAAAAGAGCCTGAACATGCTTATTGCGTTCTTCTTGCATAATCTCTGCTTCATCCACATTGGCTATATACAAGATTGGTTTGCTGCTGAGTAGATGAAGAGAACGTAGGATCTTTTTTTCATCGGCGTCATCCACTGGCAAAGTTCGAGCCCGATGCCCTTCATTACAATGTTTGAGTAGCCGATTGAGAAGCACCAATTCTTTTTTGGCAATTTTTTCTCCGGAGCGAGCCATTTTTTCTGTTTTGTGTTTGCGTTTATCCAATGTTTCCAGATCAGCCAGCAATAATTCTGTTTCAATGGTTTCAGCATCTCGGGTTGGGTCCACACTGCCATCAACATGAGTGATATTATCATTTTCAAAGCAACGTACTACATGAATGATTGCGGCAGTCTGTCGGATCTGTCCGAGGAATTTATTTCCTAACCCCTCACCTTTACTGGCACCTCGGACGATTCCGGCAATGTCTGTGAATTCAACGGTTGCGTGGATTATTTTTTTTGGATTATAAATTTTCCCAAGCTCATTCAACCTGAGGTCGGGCAGTTCCACAATCCCAACATGGGGTTCAATGGTGCAAAAAGGATAGTTTTCAGCTGGAACGCTGGATTCTGTCAGGGCGTTAAATAGAGTAGACTTTCCCACATTGGGCAGTCCCACAATTCCACATTGGAGGGCCATATTTTAAATAAAAAATATAATGATTTAAAATGAATCCAAAGCAGGATCGCCACCAAAATCGTAAGTGAGATTGTCAAACAACCCAACTTGTAGATTTTTTGCGAAATAAATAGTTCGATCTTCACTTGTACTCAATGTACCATCGGCCCAAACCAGATATTTTCCACGCCGATTCAGAATTTTTTTAATATCAATTTTATATGTGATAGTATCATGGTAGGGGCGGACTTGTCCTTTAAATTTTACATCACCAACGCCTAAAGCACGTCCACGACCCTGACCGCCAATCCAGGACAAAAAGAATCCAACCAATTGCCACATGCCATCAAGCCCTAAACATCCGGGCATAACTGGATCACCTTTAAAATGGCAATGAAAAAACCAAAGTTCGTCAGTGATGTCCAGTTCTGCTATAATCTGTCCCTTTGCATATTGGCCACCATCATCATTGATCTCTGTGATACGGTCCATCATAAGCATGGGAGCTAAGGGCAATTTTCCATTTTCTATTCCACCCAGAATCCCTTCACCGCTTTGAATTAATTCTTCTTTTGTATAACTACTTTTTACTATCATGATATGGTTTATTATCCTATGATTTTAAGGGGGTGAGAGTACGACAAATTTTTGAATTTATGAACCGACATTTCATGTTCAACTTTCAAAATAATCCGGTAAATTGCATGATGAAATTTGGAGAAGAAAATGTCTGAATGGGTATTAATATTGGGAGGTTCAACTGGCCATGGAGCAGCCACAGCAAAGCGGCTTGCAAATGATGGTTATGGAATTATTGCGTTTCATTTTGATCGTGGAGATGCAAAAAAAATAGCAGTAGAAACAATCACTGAAGTGAATGAGATCACTGGTGGTCGGTGTCATTATTTTAATACAAATGCAGCGGCAGAAGAAACCATGGATAAGTATATTCCACAAATCAAGGAGATTACGAATGGAGAACCGGTTAAACTCCTGCTTCATTCAATTGCATTTGGTACAACCACCAATTTATTTGGTGAAAAGCCTGTCACCCAACGACAAATGGATATGACGGTTCATGTTATGGGGAATGCCCTGTTGTATTGGACACAAAAATTATATGCGGAAGGACTTCTAGCAAACGGCTCGCGCGTCATGGGGCTCACTAGCGAGGGAAACTATGTGGCCATGGAAGGATACGGTCCTGTTAGTGTGGCAAAAGTCGCTATGGAAGCTATTATCCGACAGATTGGATGGGAGTTAGGGCAATTTGGAATTACAGCTAACGCAGTCCAAGCTGGCGTTACACCAACCCGTGCCTTAACAAAAATTACAGAAGGATGGGAAAGGTGGATCGAAAACACTAAGAAACGAAATCCCATGCGACGCACAACCACACCGGAAGATGTGGCGGGAACCATTTCAATGCTTTTACAACCAGAAGCAGATTTCATCAATTGTTCCATCATTTATTGTGATGGTGGGGAGTCCCGTTCCGGTTCTTTCTAATGGTTATTAAACCTAACAAAGGATATCCTTTGAAAGGTTATTTAATTTTTTCACTATGGAATTAATCCAATTCCTACAACAATTCGATTTCCCAAGTATCATTTTTCTCATGAAAGGCATAACACTATTGGGAAATGGCACTGCTTATCCAATTTATCTTATAATATTGTTTTTTTATTTAAATCGAAAAGATTGGCTATCATTTCTTGGTATTATAATTTTATCAGCAATCATAATGAAATGTCTAAAAGATGGATTTGCCTTACCGCGCCCACCGGAAGAATTGCACCTTATTTCAGTTTCAGGATTTGGGTTTCCAAGTGGCCACGCACAAATGGCAATGGTAGTGTGGGGCTGGCTCGGACATCATTATAATAGAATTATACCAGCTTCAGTAATGATCTTCATGGTGGGATTTTCAAGAATTTATCTCGGTGTCCACATGCCGCACCAAGTCATTGGTGGATGGGTCGTTGGGTTTGTGGTGCTTATGGGGTGGTTCTTGTTAAAAAAGGAGCTATCGAAGAACTCCTGAATCAGGATTCAATACCCTGAGCGATCTTTGTTTCAATAAGCCCAACAAGATCATGACAATCCTTATTGGGTGTGATATCAAAACTCCGTTTTGCTTCATTCAAAGCATAGGCCCACCACCCTTTCTTTGTGTAAGCGATGGATAGTTTAAAATGAGCTTTCCCCAAAATTTGGTATTCATCACGAGTGAGTTGGCTATGGTCACCAGAATAAAGACGGGAAACTTCACGATATTCCATGATGGCTTCATCTAGAAGTCCTTTTTGAAGATACCAATTTCCAAGATTCAAATGGCGCGAAGGATCTTCTTGGCATCCACTAATCATCAGCGCCAGAAAGGCGGGTAAGAGCAATCGACAGGGTCGGGATATATAATCAATCATAACGGGACGTGAATTTCTAGTTTTAGGTTGTGGAAAATCAAGAAGAAAATCCATCAACATTAAATGCATGTTCTG
>CAWVTW010000070.1:0-6252 GCA_963933175.1 uncultured bacterium | reverse complement strand
ATTATCTAATTTTCTTGTTTCTTTCTTGATATTTTTTTTGATAGATGGTTTCTTTAATATTTGCTTTCCGGTCTCGAAAACATATTCTTCTTCAATTTGCGGCTTTTTTTCCTTTTCAACTTTTTCTGCCACGGAATATAAAATATCAGGCTCTTGATCAGTCAATGCACGAACTAATTCTCTATATGTACTTTCGCCGATTATCCCGTCCATATCCACGCTAGAGAATCCCCGATCCGATTGAAATTGGTTCACTACACTTTCTGTTAAGGCACCATAATCACCATCTACGCCATTATTAAATACACCTGTTGAACCAAGGTTATACCCTAACGCTACAAGGGCTCTTTGGAGCGCTTTCACTTCGTTGGGCCGTCGTATCCCATTGCTCAACATTCCGTAATCAATAATAAATGAAATATCAATATCCTTTTTGGAAATTGTTAATGGTTCTGGTGGCGGAGGTGCGGGCTTTTCCAGAACTGGTCTTTTGACTATCAAGGGCTGGGGTTCATTGAACTCGTCCGCATTTTCTAGACTATCTTCTGTGGAGTACCAGCTGTTGTACCAGACAAAATATTTTTCCGGACCATATTTTTCTCGGGCATAAATAAACGAATCAAAAAATGGAGACCCTTTTGCTTCTGTTTCTGGAAGGACAAATACCCTGTTCTCATTTTTATCTTCGGATGATAAAACTTCAGTTCTGATACTATCGCTCAATGATTCCCAAACCTGAATCAAGATCACCCGACTTGCCTGGGAATGGAAAACCTCAAAATCTTCGATTGGACGATCAAACAAATAGCCCAACTGGACTGATTCATTGTTTTCTGTCGCTTCTAAATCAATAAGCGGAGGTTCTAATCCAATACCATCCATTGAAGATTCATTGAAGGATGTTCTATTGAGTGTAACGTAAAACCAATTTTCTTGACCAACCCACCCAGCAATATTTTCAATATCCATGACATGACTTGTTACAATACGGAGCAGTGTCCCGTTACTTTTTTTATGGGTTGTTAACAGTTGAATTTCATTGGCATGTAATGTGGTGAGAAATAACAGTACAAGCCCGATTTTGGTCCCAAATATTAATCTTTTAAATTTCATTTAATTCCTGTCGGAGTAAAATCACTTCATCCAGCTCCTCTTGCGGGTTTTTTCCATTTGACTCTTTTTCACGAATCTGGATACGAAGTAAATGAATTTTATCTTTTAGAGGCATAGATTTTAAGATTTTCTTGCAATCGGACACAATTTGTTCAGGCGGAATATTTTTGGGGTCCGCAAATAGGATTTGTGCCACAGAATCACGTTCATGCTTATCCTGAAAATACTCGATAATTACAGATGATTCCACCGACAATTTCTCATCTAGTAAGAATTCAGCAACTTTTTTTAATAAAGGTGTTGTAAACAGGGCTAATGAGACATTTTCTCTTACATATTCGCGAGTTGCATCTTTTTCCAGAGCTAATAATTGCAATAATTCGATTTGAGCTCGATCTACTATACTTGTGAATTTTGGAATTTCATCCCTTTGTTCAGTTTGGTCCGGATACTGAACCGGATTAATACGCTGGCTTTTCATAACACGAATAAGATCATGTTCGTCTACTATTAATTTTTCTGATAAAATACGGACAAGGTCATTACGAACAATCCCGTCCTGAATGTTCCGGATCTCACGCATAAGATCCAAGATGTACTGCCGTCTTTCTGCGCCTTCCAGGGATGGGCCGCTATGAAATTCTAAATGAAAATCAAGAAAGGATGCGGGAGATTCAATCGCAGATAAAACATCATTCCTCCCCTTATCTCTCACCCAATCATCAGGATCCTGATCCGTAGGCGGACGCACGATGGTGGGCTCCATTCCTGCTTTGAGTAATACCCATCCAGCACGAACCGTAGCATTCCCACCAGCCTTATCTCCATCATAAAACAAAACCACTTTTTGAGTAATACGGCTTAAGGCCAATGCATGTCTCGGTGTAAATGCTGTCCCTGAAACAGCCACAACCTGATGAATTCCTGCTTGGTAGAGTTGGAGAAAATCCATGTAGCCCTCCACCAACACTGCATACCCTGTTTTTCGGATTGCATCCCGAGATGCTTGAAGTCCATAAAAGACATCACTCTTTTTATATAGAGGTGTTTCCGGGGAATTCAAATATTTTGCAGGATCATCCACTTCAAAAACCCTTCCACCAAATGCAATGGGTTTTCCCGAAGGATGGTGAATCGGAAACATGATCCTTGAACGGAAACGATCGAATGTACCTTTTTCTGATTGGGTAAATAACCCGGATTGATTAATATAAGATTTTGTAAATCCTTTACCGGTACACTGTTTCACCAATTGATCCCAACTGTCCATAGCAAACCCAACTTTAAACTGCTTCAAAATATCTTCTGTTAGTCCACGGTCTGTTAAATAAGTCAATGCACTTTTTCCACGCTGAGAGAATAAATTATCCTGAAAAAGTTTAACAGCAATGGTATGAAGTTCATATATTGAAGAATATAATTCAGAGCCACTATCCCCCTCTTCAAATTGAACAGGTATATTATACCGATCTGCCAGAGTTTTAATAGCTTCCGGGAATGTGATTTTTTGATATTCCATCAAAAATGAAAAAACATTTCCACCGGAACTACAACCGAAACAATGGTATATTTGTTTAGCAGGTGCCACACTGAAGGACGGCGTTTTTTCACCATGAAACGGACATAGTCCGAAATAGTTGGCACCACGTTGTTTCAAGTCAACGTATTGAGATACCACATCCAATATATCTGCCGCGTCCCGGACCCTGTCTACAATATCTTGTGGAATTTTTCCCATCAGGGTTGAGACAATTGTTTCAAATATGATTCACTCAAAGCGACGGGATCTTCCCAGTTAAAAAATTCAACCATATTGATTCTGATCAAATTGCTTTTTTGAGCTAATATTGAATTGGCTTGAATAATATTCGACCATTTCTGCAACGGCAGAATGGCCATGATCCAAATAAAAACCATCATAATAAAAAACCCTTTGATCGACCCAAATACAAAACCTAGAGATCGGTTCATCCATTGGTTACTTTTCGAAAGGAGTGCAATTTGTACCATTTTTGTCAAGATTCTGGCACCCATTAAAGTCACTGCAAATAATAAGGAAAAAGAAAGGAACATGCCCATCCATTCATCCATTTGCAATAGGTCATTCACTTTCACTGAAAATTTTGTACTATTGGATACAGAAATCAGAATTGCAAAGATGAGCCCAAGTAACCTGCCGAACTCTTCAATGAGCCCTCGTTTAAATCCAATCACACCCAGCAATATAATAAATAATAAGGCCAGACCATCCAAGAACCAGGACATTTATCCCAACAATTCCCTCAAGATCACGTTGGCAGTTTTTCCATCGATGGACCCGGCACCACGCTGCATAACAAGCGGCATCACTTTGCCAATATCTCCCATTCCAGTTGCGCCCGTTTCTTCAATAATGGCAACAACTATCCCACGGATATCATCTTCAGACATCATGTTAGGGAGATATGATTCAAGGATACTCAATTCATTTTTTTCTTTTTCAGCTAATTCAGGTCGATTGGCTTTCTCATACATTGCTACAGATTCTTTGCCCTGCTTTACCAAAGTCTTAATCACAGTCAAGCCATCCTGTTCCGATAGTTCTTTCCTTGTATTGATCTCTTTGTCTTTCAATTTTGCTAAAAGTGTACGGAGGGTTCCTGCCTTATCTTTTTCCCCGGATTTCATTGCATCATACATTTCTGTTTTAATTTTTTCAATAAAACTCATTTTAATTCCCGTCAATTCTTTTCATGGCTAATAGAAGGTGATCTTTATTTGTTTCAAATCCAATAAATCGTCGCCCACCCAGTTTGGATGCTAGGCCTACATCACCAGTTTTCATAAAAGGATCCAACACCCAATTCAATTTGAAACTACTGGATTCAAGGATCCGTGAAAATAATTTTTGCGGATATCGCCCATTTTTTTCTGCAATTCCCGGAATATCCAACCAAAGATTTGATTGAACAATGTCATGATCCAATACCGGTTCATCTGATTTGATTCCCACGGCCCGTTGATTAAATAGAAAATCATCCGTTTTTGTTGCAAACCAAATATCAGATGTATCATTTTCCCAAGTTTGATTTTTACTAATGGAATCATTGGATTTTTTCCTCCATGTAATTCGGGATTGGACCTTGAATGTATTACTCAACAATCCATGATACATCCCAGAATATTGCCATGGTGAGAATAGATAAATCGCACCGGTATTTTTCAGAACGCGATAGGATTCTTCCAACCAATGATTGTTCCACTGGTAATATTCCTGTAGTGTTTTCCGTTGACCTATTTCTTCCGCGGAATACCAAGGGTCTTCCGGTGGATCTGCAATGATTAGATCTATGGAATTATCAGGGATCTGTTTTAAGCCATCCAAACATTTGGCAAGAAAAAGTCCTTCCTCCATTCGATCAATGGAAAAAGACATGTCCTCCACTGTGCGGATGGCAGGAAGATATTTATTTAGGTCATCAATGGATAGACCTGGAAAAGTCTCCAGCGGATTGGTAAACAGGGGGGAATTTATATTTTGCGGTGAGTCAGACATCCGAAAATTTACTGAAAAAATAAGCTATATTCTCTCGACAATCTTTTTTTCAATTTCTAATAATTGTTCAGAGTCATCAAATATGTTAAATCTATCTGTTTCAATGGTTAATACGGGGTAAGCTGTTACACTATTGATCCATTGATCGTAGGAAATATTCAGACTATGAAGGTATTCCGGATCAATAGATTGTTCATAATCCCTGCCACGGGATTTGATCCGGCTAAGTAATGTATCCGTGGAAGCTCTTAAATAAACAATGAGATCAGGCTTTTTTAAAAAAGATGTCATGGAAGCGAATAACCCTAAATAATTATCCCAATCGCGATCTGACATATTTCCCATCTCATGAAGATTTCGGGCAAATATTTCCACATCTTCATAAATCGTTCTGTCCTGGATCACACCACCCATTACTTTGGACATTTGGAGATGCGACTCAAATCTTTTATGAAGAAAATAGATCTGAAGGTTAAAGCTCCATCGTTTCATATCAGCATAAAAATCACTTAAATATGGATTATCAGATACAGATTCGTAAAAAGAAGTCCATCCCTGTCGTTCTGCTATTTTGGTGGTGAAGGTGGTTTTACCTACACCAATATTCCCGGCAAGTCCAATAAATGGATAGGTGAACTTTTGTGATTTTTCCATAGTTTAAAATACAAAGATCGTGACTTAAATCTTTGAATGAATTATTGCAATTAATAGAGAAATCACCGCATTTTTAACCATGGTTAAAAAACAAAAAGTTCTTTTTGTCTGCACCGGAAATAGTTGTCGATCTCAAATAGCTGAAGGATTGCTCCGCGATATGGCTGATGACCAATTTGACGTTTTCAGTTGTGGGACGCATCCCAGCCGAGTTCATCCCAATGCTATTGCGGTCATGGAGGAATGGGGCATCGATATTTCGAACCACACCTCCGACAATATCAACGATTACTTAGATGGCGGTATTAATATCGTAATCTCGGTTTGCGATCATGCCAATAAATTATGTCCCATTTTCCCTGGTGATGCTCAGCGGATACATTGGAGCGTTGATGATCCTTTTCAAGGCTGGAATCAGGATGCATCGCAATTGGACAATTTTCGAGAAACAAGGCAGGACTTGAAAATCAGAATTCAAAAATTATTAGATGATACAAGGTCTTCATAATGAAAAAAGTTATTTTTACTTTACTATTATATTTTCCATTCTTACTGGCAGGTGAAATATCAGTTTCCATCTCGGAGGCAGTTATGAATGATTACCTGACTCTGGTGGGTGATTTCAAAGATGTTTCAGAAGATGAAGATCTACAAATAATATGGATGCTTGAAAATCCCCAGGTTAAATTTGAAAATGGGGAGGCCCTGTTTTTGGTTCATGCAAATTTCACTCATGGGCAGCTCAATATAAGAAAGGATATTAAACTAAAAATTGACATCCAGTTCAATTCCCGAAAAAATACGGTCCAATTGATCATTACAGATCCTGTAATCAATATGGAAAGAAATGGGGAAATTCTGGGAGAATTAGATATTAGTGATATTTATCAATCCGATTTTGTTTTTTCCGGACCCATGCTAATAAATGATTCTTTTACTATCAAGACTGC
>CAWVTW010000069.1:0-6386 GCA_963933175.1 uncultured bacterium | reverse complement strand
TTTGTTGGCAGTAGCTTTTATTTTAAATATAATATTTTTTGGTTTTTTATACCCATTTCAGTCCGTAAAGACACAATATAAATGCCTGAAGAAATATTTTGTGGGTGCCACGTAATTTGGTGCACACCTGATTCAATTGAACTCTCTAGAAGAGTTTGAATAAACCTACCATTAATATCATAAATGCTGACTTCTGCATTCATATTCGTTTGAGTAATATTTCGCAGCTCTAATTGAAGGGTGATACTTGGATTGAATGGGTTTGGATATGCAGAAAGAGTTTGAAATTTTCCAGGAACAAGTGAAGGTGTTTCCACGCCCAATTGATATTGGTTTTTGGAATAAATAACGGCTGAATATGAAGGAATTGAATATTCACCATAATTGCCGTCGGCGGTATAAAGGTCATTCCCTGGATCGGTTACGTTATACCAATTCCCGGCGGAAAGAAACGGTACGTCATTGACCATCCGGTTACTGGATGAAAAATTGGCAATCACAACAACCTGGTCATCACTGTTGCCTTCAGATTCATCTTTATACCCATAAACAATAACTCGTTCTGCATCGTATCGCCAAAGGTCATAAAAAGTACCTTTGGAAAATGCGGGATTGGTTTTTCGAAATCTGGCCAGTCGTGAATAATGGTTCAGATGAGATTGTCCCTCTTCTGAATCCAATAATGACCAATCGACAGGTCGATAGCTTAATTTTTCTTCATCCCAATTCCCATTGCCATTATTGTCCAACCATCCCGATTGAAACCCAAATTCCTGGCCTTGCCAAATCATTGGAATGCCTTGAGCTGTAAAGAGTAAAGATGCGTAAAATTTATCTATCTCTCTCGCCTGACTTAATGAAACACCATCAAATTCAACCATTTCCTGAATTAAGGATTGTTCATCGTGAGAAACCATATATTTTACAGATTGAGTCAAATCAGCATAGGGTGTTCCCCAATTAGAATATTCATATAATCCAATTATTTGTCGCATAGCAGTCATTGTACCAATACTACTGAAAATGTGGTCAATCAAACGGTCATGAAAACTATCATGCCAACTGGAAGTCAGCTTTGTGTTATTCACTAACCATGGATCTGATGGCAAGTGTTCAGCAATTTGGTAAACATTAGAATCCAATTCATCGATGGCACTTGTCCATGCCGGAAGTCCATATTGCGGTTGATTTAAATCCCAACCCACAAATCGTGTAGCATCAAATCGGAACCCATCAATCCTATATTCTTCCAACCAAATCCGATGGACTTCATTAATATATTCAATTGTTTTTTCATTGAAATGATCAAAATCCAACA
This sequence comes from uncultured bacterium, assembly GCA_963933175.1. GTDB lineage: Bacteria > Fidelibacterota > Marinisomatia > Marinisomatales > UBA1611. Next base: position 5,068 of record CAWVTW010000069.1, on the reverse strand, counting down.
TTCCCCACGTGCCTTCATTTTCATTGGGATTTAAATCATTAGAATTTTTAAAATATGGATTTAAATCATTATTCGGCTGAATTTGCCAGAGAGGAGTAGACGATGTTGCATGATTCCATACCAAATCTAAAATAACAGCCATATTACGGGAATGTGCCTCATCCACCAATTGTTTAAAATTTTCAGGTGTGCCGTATGTCCCTTCTACCGATGACATAATTTCCGGATTGTAGCCCCAGGATCGCCCACCGGGGAATTCAGTAATTGGCATGAGTTCAATGGCATTTATCCCCAGTTCTCTCAAGTGATCTAATCGTATTATAACATCATGAAAGGTTCCTTGGCCACTTCCTTGAGCAGCAAAATCATCCACGTGTAACTCATAAATAATCAAAGTGTCTAAACTGGGGCGGATATAATCATTTGATTGCCAGTTATAATCATCCGCTGTGGAAACTCCACCAGCACCAATTTCTACCCGTGTTTTGCCATTACTCAACCTTCTTGTGAATGGATCGGGTAACCTGCTACCATTTATTAATAAATATTCATACTCATATTGCCCAAAGGATAGATCTAATTCTGTCCACCAGATATCCGACTGTTCAGAGTCACGTTTCATAACAATTGCATTTGATACTTCCCCGGTTTCACCCGGTGCAGTGACTATCACTTGCATTACAGGTTGAGCAGGTGCATAAACTGCAAGTATCATTTCATTATTAATCCAATTTGGGCCCAATTTCACATTTTCAGGCAATGGCTCCACTTCAACCGAAATTGTAGGAAAATCTAAAAGGACATATTCGATTTCGTTAATTATTGCTGTGATATTGTAGGCTTCAAAAATACTTTTGGGAGGACTAAATCCAACATAAAATATATTATCTGCTGACAAATATTCCATTCCATCTGATGAATCTGAACCTGCGATATATTCTAAACCATTAATACTATCATTTGTAAAAATGCCCACACTCATTGCATCAACCATACCATCATCATTCATATGTCTAACAGGTTGAAAAAATAAGGGATCAGTACAATTTAAAATAGAATTGTCATATCCATCCGTTGTTATATTGGGATTTAGCGGATCACTAATCCACTGCCAATCAGTTCCAGATTGATTATAATGATAATGAATCTTATATAAATGCTGAGAACCAATATTTAAAGAATAAGTTCGTTTATAGGCATCAATAGCTTCATCATAATTCATTAAACTAGGAGCATTGGGACTTATCACTCCATTGGAATTTGGTCCCCAATCTTCATTGTCAGCAGTTGGCATCGTGCCTGGAACAAAAATACGAATAAACTCTTCCTCTGGATGAGTGACATATCTAAATGTTACATCCAAAGATTGTGGTAATAATTGTCCGATTAATAGCCCAAATAAAAGGATTTTTTTCATAAACGTACTTCTTTAGATAAGTGCCGGTACCAAAACCAATACAATCCAGCAGAAAGAACAACGAGTAATCCAAAAAGATTAAACACATTTGACCATTGTTTCATAACGATCATCATACCTGTTAAGAACAAAACGACCTGCCACGGGACCGCAAAGAATATTGCAATAATATCACGCCGATTTTCTTCATTTATTTGGTTCAATACATCTGTTGGTAATTCAGTACGGACAGATCCCCAAAAACCAAATGGCCGCGTAACTTTATAAAAATTGGAAAGTACAGCGCTCTCCGTGGGAGGCGTTAAATACGTCCCAAGAATACAACCTACCAGCGATGAACCACTGGCAATTAAAAATGAATTATATTCCGCAATTGGACCACCAAATGTTTTTGTTAAAACTGCAGCAATCATTCCCACAGCTGTTCCTATTGCAAACCCATAGCCATTAAAGCGCCACCAGTACCATCGAATAACTTGTGGAATAAACATGCCTGCACCTATTCCCATCGTAATCCAGCCCCAAATTTCATTGATATTGGAAATTGTTAAACTGAACAATAGTGCTAGTAAAACTATAACCAAGGACGCTAATCGACTTTGAAGAATCAAATCTTTTTCACTGGCATTTGGTCTTAAATATGTTTGATATAAGTCTTTTACCCAGTAGGCAGCACCTGCATTTACTGTGGAGTCAAAGGTAGACATAGCAGCTGCCATGAGCCCGGCAATTAAGAATCCCTTCACACCAACAGGAATATAATTTTTAATAACGGTTGGTAATACAAGTTCGGGATCAGCAATAACCGTTCCAGTCTCTATACCATGATAAATACCCAACATGGCAAAGGATGTAATTAAAGGCCATCTAAATGCTAAAAGACATGTCCAGAAAAGAGAAAGCAACCCTGCTTCTCGATCACTTCTGGCAGCAAAATAGCGTTGTAGCATATAGCCACCAGCACCACTTGCACCTTCAAGTGTTACTTTAAATAAATAGAACATAATAGCTATTCCAAAAAGGTTATAAATTGAAAAAGTGGATCCTTCAGGCATATTCATTTCTTGGGGAGGTGTCATCCGGGACCATTCTGCCAATGTTGTTTTAATAGCTGTAAATGAACCATCCATCATTGGGACAGAAACTAGAAATTCATCAGGTAAGTCCACCGTTGTCATTGCCAAAACTGATATATAAATAATAACACCAAAAATAAATATTCCTTGAAAAACATCAGTCCAAACTACTCCATATAGCCCACTAGCTAATGTATATGTCATCGCAAGAATAATCATTAGGATTGAAGCATAGAGTGGTTCTATACCCAAATAATCTCCTATAAATTTTCCGGCACCAATGACAAAATAAGTAACCATAGCTACTGTCATAATAATGGCAGCAATGGCACTAATTATACGTGCAACATCGCCTTCTTTTTTAGTTCCGAATCGAAAATGCATCCATTCCGCCTGGGTCATCACTTGAGACCTGCGGTTCCATTTTCCCATAAAGACCATGAGAAAAGCCATGATCAATGTAACCCCACCTCTTATTTCAATAAAAAATCCTTTTGTTCCAAGTGCATAAATAAATGCTGTATTTATCATGGTACCAGCAATATCAGTATTCGAGGCCATCCCAGATGCGCCCAATGCCCACCAAGGTAATTTTCGATTTCCTAGAAAATATGAATCAATACCAGCAGACGCTTTTTTTTGCATAACAAGACCAACCACAACAATCGCTGATAAATAGACGACAATAATTATAATATCAATTGTAGCCATATGTTATTTCCCCTGATAATATTTTTGATTGTATTCTTCGATCATTCGGTGTGCTGTAAAATCAACCCCTGTTTTAATCGCTTCTTTCATGATTGATGCCCATTTAACTCTTTCATTATAATACGTAGGAATCACTTGATTCTCTAGCACAGAATATAGATGATTTGCATCTTTCTCATCATCAGGATCTTCAGGGTCCCCTATCGACCAACCATTCACACCATCTCTACAACCTTCTGCCCACCAACCATCCAAAACGGACAGGTTTGGAACACCATTCAGGGTTGCTTTCATGCCACTGGTACCCGATGCTTCATTAGGCCGAAGAGGTGTATTTAACCAAATGTCTACGCCGGAAGTGATCATGCGCCCCAGCCACATATTATAATTTTCAAGAAAAATAATTTTTACTTTTCCGATCATAGATTTTGAATTCTCCACAATTTGTCGAATCAATTCTTTTCCATCTTGATCATTGGGATGGGCTTTTCCGGAAAAAACGATTTGTAATTTCCCTTCTCCGAGAGATTGTAACCGTTCCAGGTCATGAAATATTAATTGGGCACGTTTATATGTGGCGGATCTACGAGCAAACCCAATGGTTAGCGTATTTCCATCCAATGCTTTTGAAACTTGTGAATTGGCATATCCCAATAAATAATTTTTTCTAATTTGGTGAGCTTCTAATAAAATATCATCGGGGATTTTATCTATCTTCAATAAAACTTCAGGGTTTGTTCTCCAATTTGGTAAATATTGATCATACAATCTTTTGAAAGGGCTCCCCATCCAATACGAATGATGAACACCATTTGTAATGTATCCAATATTTGTCCAAGGAAATTGATCCTGAGCTACTTGACCATGTAACTGCGAGACTCCATTCGCCGATCGACTAAAGTATAATCCAAGTTCAGTCATATGAAGACGGCCATTTTGAACAAGTGATGGCAATTCCAAATTTTCAGGCAACAATCCACGTAATAATTTTTTAGCGCGTGATTCCGCAAAGTGATCATGCCCAGCAGGAACTGGTGTGTGTGTTGTAAAGTGACATAGAGATTTTACTTTTTCAACATTACCATCAAATTTTCCCATAAGATCCAAGACTAAAAATGAACAATGCCCTTCATTCATATGGTACGTTTTAATCTCATTTTGTCCTAATTCTTCCAGAAGTTTAGTTCCACCAAAGCCAAGAATTGCTTCCTGAAGAATTCTGTGATCTTTATCTCCAGAATACAAACGTAAAGTGATATTTCTATCATCATCAAAATTTTCTTCTACATCTGTGTCCAAAAAATAAAGTGGAATTGTGTGATCGCCATGCCCCACATAATCAAATTGATAAGCTTGAACCCATACATTTCTTTCCCGAAGGCGGAGTGTGAATTTTACATCCATTTTTTTTAACAATGGATGTGGATCAAACCGAGGGTAGGTTTCAGTCTGAATACCGTCTTCATCTATGCGTTGTTTAAAATACCCTTCTCTGTAGAGAAGTGTAATTGCACACATATTTAACCCAATATCACCCGATGCTTTAATATGATCTCCTGCTAAAACACCTAATCCGCCACTATAAGTTGGCAAACTAGATGATATCCCAATTTCAGCTGAAAAATAAGCTATGTCATATTTCTTATTCATGTTCTATTAGAGTTATCCGTTAATTGTCGTAATTGTTGCTTTATTTCTTGAGTTAACATACCAGAAGCCATTCGCCATTCCCAATTTCCACCAACTGTTCCAGGTGTATTCATTCGTGCTGATGAATCTAATCCCAACACATCTTGCATAGGAATTATAGATGTATTTGCATTTGCATTAAGTGTGAATTCTACCATTTTCCAATTCACATCAT
>CAWVTW010000068.1:0-6410 GCA_963933175.1 uncultured bacterium | reverse complement strand
ATCTGCTACTTTTTCCATTATTTTTTGGGGACCACCGGGAACTGGAAAAACCACCTTGGCCCGCATGATTGCAAAATCGTCTCAAGCAAAGATACGAGAATTATCTGCTGTTTCAAGTGGCGTGAAAGATCTCCGGGAAGTGATTATTTTTGCGAAAAACAATCGTGATGTGGGTGATAAAACGATCCTGTTTATTGATGAGATCCACCGCTTCAGCAAGAACCAGCAGGATGCCCTGCTTCACGCTGTAGAGGATGGTACCATCACTCTCTTTGGTGCTACTACGGAAAATCCATCTTTTGAAGTGATCTCTCCTCTGCTCTCTCGCTGTCGTGTTCTCACGCTGAAGTCCTTGGAAAAGAGTCATTTGCAAAATATTTTAAAAAATGTTTTTGAAAAGGATGTGATTTTATCCAAAAGTTCCATAACCATAAAAAATTCAGAAAAAGACCTGCTCATTTACTCTTCCGGTGGTGATGCACGGAAAATGCTCAATACTTTGGAAGTAGCTACCAATCTTATTGGCGGAAAAGGACAGATCACTGAAGAGATACTGAATGAAGCAATTCAGTCCAAAACATTGATCTATGATAAGCAAGGTGAATACCATTACGATACTATCAGTGCTTTTATCAAATCAGTACGCGGGTCCGATCCGGATGCGGCATTGTATTGGCTGGCTGTCATGTTGGAAGGAGGAGAAAAACCTGAATTTATTGCACGACGACTTATCATTCTAGCGTCGGAAGATATTGGGAATGCTGATCCAAATGGGCTTACGCTGGCCACATCGGGATTCCAAGCTGTCCATATGATCGGGATGCCGGAAGCATCATTGATCCTGGCACAAGTCACAACCTATCTCGCCAGTGCACCAAAATCCAATGCCAGTTACAAAGCAATCAAAGCGGCCACACAAGCGGTAAAAGAATCCGGAACTCCTTCCGTTCCATTGCATTTACGGAATGCGCCAACAGACTTGATGAAAGACATGGATTACGGCAAAGATTATCAATATCCTCACTCTCATCCGGATCATTTTGTGAATGCGAATTATTTCCCAAATGAACAATCACATACCTTTTACCAACCATCCAATCAAGGTCGAGAAGAATGGATAAGAACCCGCTTAAAATCTCTTTGGAAAGATCGTTATCCTGAAAAATGATTTTTATAAATCCATATTCATTTTCTACATGCCATCCCTGTAAAGGGTGGAACAGAGACGTGGTTTTAAACAAATCCTGGAAAATTTTATTCTTTACCTTATCTTTTATTTCTCTTTCTTTTGCTGATGATAATCGTTTTCGTTTAAAAAAAGCAAATGTACTAGAAAATAAAACCATCAATGGGGAAGCAGTAAAATTCATTTCCGGTAATGTCATTTTCACCAAAGGATCATTAACCCTTAACTGCCAGGAAGGCCGTCATTATGAAAAAAATGAATTAGCTATTTTATACCGACGTGTTTCCGCAATTCAAGAAGGGCGTACGCTTACTTGCGACACGCTTAAATTCTTCTCCGCTGAAGATCGTATCTTAAGCATAGGGAGTCCCCACGTTTGGGACCCTGATTACGACTTAAAAGCAGATACAATTACTGTTTTCACCGAACAGGACAGTGGTGTTGCATTGGGCAATGTCCTGCTGATTCAAAAGGGACAAATTATTTCAGCGGATCGGATCGAATACCAGAAAGACCCGGAACAGGATGGCGTCTCTTACACGGCAATTGGGAATGTTATGATCGAAGATTCATCTCGAATCGCCACCTGCGGCAAAGCCAAATATGACCGCTCCAACGAAATGACAACTTTAGAGATTGAACCTGAGATTAAAGATAATGGCCGTATCCTTTCAGGTGAAAAAATTGTGATGACTTATTTTGAAGAAGAATTAAAAAAACTCCATATTCCAAAAAAGGCATTTGCTTTGACTCCCATCAATGGATATCAGCAATCAAAAGTGGATTCCCTAAATTTTGGTGATACATTAGCGTTTCAAGATGATATGGGAGGTTCCGTTCTTACCAGCTATTTCAAAAATGGAACGCTTGATTCCCTCCGCATTGAAGGAATGGCAAAAACATTATATCATGTGTTTGAAGATTCCATTTACCAGGGCAAGAATAATGTTTCCGGCGATACAATCATCATGACATTTTTAGAGGATGAGTTGGATCGGTTGCGAATTATTGGAGGGTCTGAAGGGAAATATATCCCCGATTCTGTATCCACTGATATGAATTCCCCTGTTATTTATACAGCAGACAAAATTCAATATCGCTTGAAAGATGAAGAGACAGATTTTGAAGGCCAGGCCAATATCAAACACGAAGATTCGAATCTTGAAGCTGGGTTTATCACAGTAAACTGGAAAACCAGTATGTTGAGTGCGATTCCGAAATTGGAAAGCGATACCTTGAGTGAGCCCATTTTCCCCGTCATCAAAGAGAAAGGGAAAGACCCCATGAGTGGCGATGACATGACTTATAATCTGAATACAAAGAAGGGCCGGGTAACCAAAGGTCACACCAAAGCAGATGAAGGGTTTTATACTGGGAACCAGATCAGGAATGAAACTAAAAAAGTTTTCTATATTGAAAATTCTACATACACGACTTGCGATCTGGATACAGCACATTTTCATTTTGAATCGACAAAAATGAAAGTTATCCAGAATGATGTAGTCATTGCCAGACCCATCATTCTTCATTTGGGGCAAATTCCCATTTTTGGGCTTCCCCTAGGGATATTTCCGCATAAAGGTGGCCAGCGACATTCGGGCTGGATTATGCCTTCTTATGGAGATAGTAAAAATCGCGGACAATACATTCAAGGGCTTGGATTTTATTGGGCCCCTAGTCAGTTTTGGGACTCAAAATTCTCCATGGGATTCGGAGACCAACAGGGTGCTATCTTCAATATGCAAAATGCTTATCGAGTTAGATATAAATTCAATGGCCGTATCAATATTAGAAATACACAAGACCTTTTGGGGACCAACAATATCTCGGATATAAAAGATTCTCGCAAAAGCTCCACAATACTCAATTGGAGTCACACCCAAAAGCTCCGTTATGCTCAATCTTTCAATGCCAGAGTTACATATTCTACCAGCGGCGATTATAATAAAGTTCATGGACAGAGCGAAGCAGAAAGAATGAATCAAAAATCTATTTCCAATGTGTCATATTCCAAGCGCTGGCCCAAAGCAAAAAATTCCATTAGTGCCAGTTATTATTCCAATCGCGACTTGCTTATCGATGATAAAATAAACCCAACCAGTCCATATTATATAACACCAACAAAGGCGGAAACTCAGCTTAATATTGTGAATCGTACCTTTCCAAAATTCTCTTTTCGCCATGGGCAGAGCAACCTGTTCCCTACAACTGCAAAAGATAAAAATTGGTTCAACACTATCGCATATAATTATGGCTTGAATTTTAACAACAAAGATCGTGATTATTACGAATCAGTTTTTATTGACAGCTCTGATTCTTTTGGCTGGCTGGATACTACTAGCAACGAACAAAACAGCGGGTGGGTTCATACATCATCTATCAGAGCACCCCAGAAAGTGTTTAAATATATTTCAGTGAATCCAAGCATGAGTTTGAAATCAGTGTGGGTTGATGAATCATTTGATGGAGATTGGAATGATTCTACGCTTTCATTCACCAAAGTTGAAAAACAAGGATTTGCAGCCCGAACCACAGGTTCATTTTCAATAAATTCCAATACCCAGATCTATGGGCTTTTCCCTATACCATTTGGTCCTATGCGGGCGATACGGCATACAATGTCACCTTCCATCGGCTATTCCTGGACACCTGATTTTTCTAAACCGCTTTTCGGGAAGGACTTGGGATATATAATCACCGAAACAGATACTACTACAGGAAAAGAATATTTTCACGATAGATTCGGTGGAACCATGGCTGGAAATACTCCGCGCGCTGAAAGAAAATCCATGAATTTTGGTCTTAACAATGTTTTCCAGGCAAAAGTGAAAAATGGCGATAAAGAAAAAAAGGTAGATCTATTGAGCTGGCGAATGAGCAGTAGTTATAATTTTGCGGCAGACTCCATGCACCTTGCCAATCTACGGTCTTCAGTTCGATCCAAAATCTCCGGAAAATTGAATTTGAATTTGAATATGACGCATGATTTTTACAAATATGATACAGATAGAAATAAACGGATTGCTGAATACAATAAAAATGAGAATGGATTTTTTGATCCTCGGCTCACTTCCGCTCGGCTTTCAACCGGCTTTCGGTTTTCCGGAAAAAGGTGGACAGAAAGAGCCGATACTGAAATAGTTGAAGATACTACGGATATAGAAGAAGATTTAGCAGGCCCGGGATTAATTAATCCATTAAAAAACATGAAGAATACACTGGATAACACAAACCTGTGGAGTACCAATGTGAGTTTGAGTTATTCCTACACTGCCACAAATCCTGAAGATCCGCGAAAAACATTTTGGGTTAATACAAATTCTTCTATCAATGTGACTAAAAAATGGCGGGTTTCGTATAGAGCTCGATTCGATATGATTATACAAGATTTGGTGAGCCATTCCTTTTCTGTACATCGAGACCTCCATTGTTGGGAACTTTCTTTAAACTGGACTCCCAGTGGTATGGGTCAAGGAATCAACTTTAAATTGAATGTAAAATCACCAACTCTGAGAGATATAAAGATAGAAAAAAAATCCGGTGTATTTTCAGGACCAAGATTTTAATTCTTCAATTGAACTCTCCAAAACTATGATGGAAATTCTAGTATCGAATTTTAGCAAATCATGATCTGCCCAGAATGCCACGCCGACTATCTAAACCACATCAAGAAATGTGGCGATTGTAATGTTTCTCTAGTTGATGCATGTGTTTTGGATTTGCCTATTCCGGAGATGACTTGGTCTGCGCTTCCTCCTTTTTCAGGGAAGGTATATGCAGACATGGCTAGTGAAATATTAGATAATAATGACATCGCCTATTATTTAAAAATGAATTGGTCTTCATCAGCATATTCTATTGGGGCAACAAACCTTACCGGTGATATTGTACGAATTTTTGTCCCGGAAACATCCTTTGAAAAAGCATCTGATCTCGTAGCATCTATTTCTGGAGTGGCTGAATGAATCCAATTCGAAGTATTAAGGGTACACATGATATTTTGCCGGGAGACTCCCGTAATTGGCAAACCCTTGAATCTATTGTACGAAAAATTTGCGCACGATTTGGGTACAACGAAATTAGGACTCCCATTTTTGAGGAAACGCGGCTCTTTTCCAGAAGTGTGGGTAAAGAGACAGATATTGTGTCCAAAGAAATGTACAGTTGGGAAGATAAGGATGGCACCAGTCTCACTCTTCGCCCTGAATTGACAGCATCTGTGGTTCGTTCTTTTATTCAACATAATTTGGGTAGACAAGCACCTCTCCAGCGACTTTATTATATGGGGCCGCTCTTTCGAAGAGAACGTCCGCAAAAAGGACGACAGCGGCAATTCCACCAATTTGGGGTTGAAGCATTTGGCTCCGAAAACCCGGAACAGGATGCTGAAATTATTGCTATTGCATGGCATATTTTGGATGAGTGTGGATTAAGAAAAGATGCTACACTGCAGTTGAATAGTATTGGATCTCCAAAATGCCGCATAGCATATCAAGACGCATTGAAAAATTTTATTCGTCCCAATCTGGACAAATTTTCTGAAACGAGCCGGATGCGTTTTGAGACTAATCCGCTCCGTATTTTGGACACAAAGGCCGAGCACGAACAAAAATTGCTCGTAGGTGGACCTACCGTTTCGGATTACTATACAGACGAAGATAAAGTGCACTTTGAAACGCTGCAAAAATTTCTGGATGCCATGAATATTCCGTTTAATATTAATTCTAAATTAGTCCGCGGGTTGGACTATTATTCCCGGACCGTGTTTGAATTCACTTCGCCAGCGTTGGGCGCCCAGGATGCATTGCTTGGTGGCGGACGTTATGATAAACTTGTAGAAACTTTGGGCGGAAAAAGCACTCCTGGAATCGGATTTGCTGCAGGCATGGAACGATTTCTCATTGCAATGAAAAATACGGAACAACAATCTGAAGAATCTAATATTGATGTTTATTTTGTTTGTCTGGATGAAACGGGACTCTCCACAGCACTTTCAATCTCAAATGAATTAAGACAAGCGGGATACAGTCTTGTTTCCGATCCCTTACGGCGGAGCATGAAAGCCCAAATGCGGGAAGCAAATAAATCCGGAGCAAAGTTTGCCCTCATTCTGGGAGAAACAGAAATGGAAACAGATTCAATTGTGTTAAAGAATCTCAAAGAGGGTAAACAGGAGATAATTCAGCAGAAAAACGTGAAGGATGAATTAAGAAAATTGACAAAT
>CAWVTW010000067.1:0-6438 GCA_963933175.1 uncultured bacterium | reverse complement strand
TCAATCGACTCAGGCCATCAGCAGCCAGTTTCATCTGTTCATCATATTCACCTTCACTTTGGGCGTTTACACGGATGGAATGGCATCCAAGGTACTTTCCAGCATCAATCCACTTATAATGGTTTTCCACGGATTTTGTACGGGCAATTGGGTCAGGATCGCCCAGACTTCCCTCATTATCACACATGATGAGTAAACTTTTTACACCCAAATCATCTGCTCGCTGTTTCATTTCTTTTAGATAAGATTGATCCTGAGCCTTATCAAAAAAGAAGGAATTCACATATTCAACTGCATCCAGCCCAAAGTCATTTTTCGCAACCTTACAAAAATCGAGATGATCTATTTTTCCACTTTGTAATGTTCGATGCAACGACCATTCGGCTAGAGATATTTTAAATAATTTTGGATTACTGCAACCTGAAAGTATAGAACTCATAACTCCTGGGAATGCTAAAGTGGTGGTTGAAGTTGTTGCTAATTTTAAAAATTTTCGACGCTTCAAAATTATAATTTTCTAATTTTGATATTTCGATACCATACTTCACCATGATCACCTTGAAGTCCTATGCGACCTTCAGTTGCTTTTGCGAATAAGGGCATTTTATTAAATTTACTTTTTTTAACTAAGTCCCACATTGCTTTGCTACCATAGGTATACTCAACTATCTTAACTCCATTCAGCCAATGTTCAATATTATTGTTGTATGCTTTTATTTTCACTTTATTGAATTCACCGGCAGGTTTTACAACAAGCTCTGATGAAGCTATCATAGCGTACAATGCCCCAGCCGAAGTAAGAGTGTTTTTACCATCAGTATGGACATCGTTGTCTAATACCTGCATTTCGGGTGCTGTTTGCCATATATAATCGCCTTCCTCAGTTGCGTAATAAAAAATTCCACTGTTACCGCCAATTGCAACTTTCCACTCTAATTCTAATTCGAAATTTTTATAAACTTCTTCACTAATTAGATCTACACCATGTCCAGGCATTGTTTTAAGAGTGCCATCAACGACTTTCCACTCATCCGAAGGAAAACTGTCTTGTTTATATCCTCGAAGTCCGATAACGTTTTCTCCATCAAATAAAATTTCCCAATCTGACTCAGTTGAGCAACTCATTAATGAGAATGTAACTATTAAAAGAATTTTTTTCATTTTTTAACCTTTTGGATTCCATTCACCTTTAGCCACTGCCGGGACAAAATCATCCAATCCTGGTGGTGGGAACTGGATTGTTTTATCCTGCTCCGCACTCATGTAAGCCGTCATAAGTAACTCTGTTACTGCCACGCCATCACTGAAATTTTCTTCCGGACGTTTTCCTGCTAAAAAACTTTGAACCATGTGGCGATTTTCAGCCGTATATCCATAGGCGTCTGTCTCGCTGCTCACTATAGGCATCTCCCCCGATTCTGCATTCTGTTTTTCAACCAGGTCTTCCCCTTCTGCTCCTGAGACATTCCTGCTGAAGAACACTTTAAGATCAGAATCCAACGTATTCACAAACATGGAATATTCGGGCCCAAACAGTTCCATACTTAATCGTAAACCAGCCCCTACAAAGCACCAGGATGTGGTGGTCTCCACTACGAGTTTTTGGCCATATTCATCTTTATATTCAATGAGCGATCTTGCAAAATCTTCCGCAGGGCGGTTCACATAATCTATTTTCCCGCCACTGTTTTCCTTAAGGATCTCGGCATATTTAGGCTGCTGCCATTTTAAACAGGATGCGTAGGCATTCACACTTAACGGGGTCAATGATTCCCGCTTGGAACCAGGTTCCGTAAGCATAAACCGTGCTTCTTCCACAGAATGGCACATCATATCATTGAGTACACCGCCTCCCTGGAGCTCACCTTCCCAGAACCAGGGCATATGGGGGCCACTATGTTCTTCTGCTGCTCTGGCTAAATACGGTCGACCCGTTGTTTTGGCACCCCGGGCCCAGATAATTTCCTTACCACGGGTCACGGACGGTGCAAAAACCTGGTTCTCCAGATAGCCGTCCAGTAAACCGACCTGTTGGGTAAGTTCCAGAACCCTTTTGGCTTCTTTTACATTTCGTCCCAGGGGTTTTTCGCAGGCAATTCCTATCAATTCCCCTTTTCCTGATTCAATGGCAGCAACAATCTCTTCCATGATTTCAATCCGGGTAAAATTAGGAGCACATATCCAGATGGCATTGATATTGGAGTCTGCCACCATATCCGTAACCGTATCAAATGCTTTTGCTTTTCCTACACCAATCGTACGGGCCAATGCTGCAGACTCTTCGGCAGATGCCTTTGTCTTGGACATAACACCACGGACATCACAATCTCTAACACCAATTAAAGACTGAATATGAAACCGGGTAATGAAACCACCACCCACAAAACCGATCCCCAATCTTTTTTTATTCATTCTGAATTTCCATCCGATAATTGTTCTTGAAATAACATTAAGAAAAAGATCATCGTCACCAATCCTATGGCTGACATGGTATACCAAAAATTTGAAAAACTAAATACATTATCCACCGTGTACATATTTTGAAGATACCCAGAAAGCCAACCGCCAATCACAGGACCGCCACCAAGAATAATAATCCCAAAAACAGTCTGGGCGGAATGACGCACATCTTGGTCCGCAAGTTTATCAACATAAATATATGCTGTCGCAAAAAAGAAGGCATAGCAGAAGCCATGGAATACCTGGCTTACCACTATGATCCAAACTGGTAGCATTGCAGTACCAAATATGGCATAGCGAAAGAAATAGGCAGCAATACCAATGGTAATCACCTTTTTAAATCCCAGTCGTTTAAGAAAAAATCCCAGGTAAGCCATAGCCAGGATCTCAGCAAATTGGCCAATGGTCATGGCAGGTCCGATCTGGCTATCCGGGATACCAATATGAGATAGAAAAGGTCCAGTTTGTAAAAAATAGATCTGGTGAATGATGCTTACAGCCAGACTGGCGATAACCAATATTGTAAAAGATGAATACTGAAACAAATCAAACGCTTTTTTGAAAGCTAGTTTTTCCACTGCATCTCTTTTTGGAGGCGTAGGAGGTAAAAGAAAACAAAAGGCGCCGTAACTGATTGATATAATACTAGAAAACTTAAGTGCATCTGCAAGCCGGCTGGTCACGTTTGGAACCTCGGCACCAACGATAAATGGCGGCATCCATTGCAATTGCAGATCTGTCTGGAGCCAAATCATTGGGAATGCCCAACTGGCTACGATCCAGCCGATCGTACCCCAGACTCGGATTTTGGGAAAATTATTTTCCTGATCATCAATATGAGCAAAGGTGATAGAATTGGATAAGGCTAAAGTTGGCATGTAGAGCACGCTGTAAATAATAGATAGGACCAGCCAGGATTGATAATCAGTTTGGGAAGCCGTGACCCATTTTACTATAGCACCAGCCGTTACCAGAAAAGCAAGAATTCTCTCGGTACTGAAATAACGATCTGCAATCTGCCCCGCAATAAAGGGTGATGCAATGGCTCCAATTGAACCTGCCAAGCCAAGGATCATACCGATCTGGGTACCTGAAAATCCTAAACCACCATCTGAGATGCTGGCAGAAAGATAGCGGGCAGTAACGGGCAGCCATGCTCCCCAAAGAGCATATTGGAGAAACATCATAGTCCCTAAGCGGGAATTCTTATTCATATTTAGAACTTAGATTTATATTATTAGATCAACCTGCGTTTCACTGGATCCCATTCTACTCTGCGTCCAGTAAGATAGGATTCCGTGGCCATGGCACAGGTAACCGCTTCCTGGAAGGCTATATCTATATTGCACTTGGGCTGGGTTCCACTGCGGATCGCATCAAGCCAATCCTTAATATGCAGATGAGTGGGATCTACACGTTTTCCTTCTCGATAGGTATACAGGAGTCCTTTATTAGCAAAATACTGGGATGTAGCGGATGTGACACCGTCTATCTGTTTTGAACCGGGGGAATAACTAAAGATGGGATACTTAGAATTGATAACCCCGTTTTTAAGCCGTTCTCTATATTGGGTAGATTCTGAATCTGCCGTAACAATGAAACCACCTACACTGCCTACATTAGACTGCCCCCCCATCATCATGGTTGCATCGTGCCCCATAATCCGATTACCCCGGGAATTATTACTGGACAAAGTAGCGCTGTAGAGTACAGTCATATCTCTGTCTGGATACTCAAGTGTTACATGCCAGACATCGGGTACATCCCGGCCATCTTTATAGTAATAAATTCCGCCGGATGAAGACGCATACTTGGGGATTCCCATTCCCAGGATCTGGTTCAATGCATCATAGTCATGAGAAAAGAGATCACCCGATAAACCTGTACCATAATCATACCAGCAGCGCCAGCGAAAAAATCGTTTCAGTGCTTCTTCTCCAAAAGGAATTTTGTTGGGCGATGGTTCCTGGAACAAATCCCAGTCAATGGTTTTATTATTTCCATCCTTATGGATATTCCATACCCAGGCACCCCAGGGTGAATTTCGATTGGTGGTCAATTCAACAAGGTTAATCGGGCCAAGCAACCCCTGATCAATGATCCGTTTTGCTTTATCGTTGGCTTCTACCTGCCTGTTCTGGTGACCCAATTGAAGGATCATACCCGTTTCTTTAATGGTATCGTAAACATCCAAGGCTTCTTGGAAGGTGCGTGTTAAGCCTTTTTCGCAGTACACATGCTTCCCTGCCTTGGCGGCATCGATCGTAATCCGTGAATGCCAGTGATCCGGCGTGGCTATGATAACCCCATCAATATCATCCTGAGCCAGCAATTCACTGTAATGGCGATACCGAGTAGCTGAACCATTTGATTTTCTTCCGGGACGAACATCATTTTGAGATGCATCCAATCCCAGTTCAGCATTCACATCAAACAGATCACACACTCCCACTAGTGAACAGTTCAAGTCTTCCTGACTCATAAATGTTGGGAAAGCTTTATCTAATTTATTTTTCTTGGTACGCATATAAGCATCATCGGTCCAGCCTTTGGTTGCAAATCCAGCACCGCGGACCAAATGGCTGCCGCGCCCGCCATAGCCAATAACTCCCAAATTTAAATGTTTGCTATCAGATAACCCGCTGATGACTGCCGGGGCTTTCTTTTCCTGAATCAAGTCGGTTAGAAGATTTTTTCGTTTAAGTTCATCCCTTCGCAATTTTTGCCAAAGATTTACAAGGAACAGTCCCAGCACCGGTACCGTAGCCAGCGCTTTTAAAAAATTTCGGCGATTTTGATCTGCAGATGAGGTTTGATTTGAATTTTCACTCATGATGTACTTCCTTTAATTTGTTTCTGACTTAGATAAGATTCGATCCAGTCCAATCAAATGGCTGGTTGGAAAATAATACAATACAAACAAGGCGCAGGCTTCGATCAGGTTCTTATTCACAATAATGTAGCTCCCTTCCCCAGGCTTGGAATATTCCAGGCCCAATAATGGCGGTGCAAATAAATAATAGAGTAATATAAATACCATACCTCCAAAAGTAGCTTGACGGTTGAATGCACCCAATATTAAGCACAGACCGACTAGGGTAAGTCCCCACATATTCACGTAATCTGAAATTGTTAAAAGTGTCGGGTTGGAAACGATCGTTTTGGCCAGATCGGAAAAGATCCATTTTGAATCCAAAAGATAGGCTGCAGAAGACCAGTAGGGGTTGATGAGTTTTGAAACACCCTCGTACAAAATATGCCAGCCAATTAAAACTCTAAGTGTAACGAGGCCATAAAGCTGAGGGTTATTAACGATAATGGAAGAAGTAAGTTTATGTGTTTGGCCAGCCATTTTTAAATTCCAATTGCTTGATTGTTAGAAAATAATCAGATAGAAGAATAATTGTTATAGGGATTAGAATCAACCCCTTGGTTTAAAAATATTTTACGGTGAAATGCCTTGCATCAGGATTCCGCAGATCCATGCAGCATAGGTTCCAATAGCATAGCCCAGTACCGCAAGTAAAACACCTACTGGCGCCAAGGAGGGATGAAACGCTGAAGCAACAATGGGTGCCGAAGCGGCGCCACCAATGTTCGCCTGGCTCCCTACAGCCAAAAAGAAAAATGGTGCACGAATGATTTTTGCCACAACGATAAGCAGAATGGCGTGAAAGGCAATCCAGATTAACCCAATAATAAATAAACCGGGATTTTCAAAAATAGCCATGATATTCATTTTCATTCCAATCGTAGCTACAAGAATATAAAGGAACAGACTTCCATAACGAGATGCACCAACACCTTCCAATTCCCTTGCCTTTGTAAAAGATAGTCCTAAGGCAATAGTGGTCGCCAAAACTATGAGCCAGAAGAATTTTGAAGTAAGACTGAATTTTGCCAACCATGGCGCACTTTCAGTAATCCAAGGTGCAATAATATCTGCACCCAAGTGTGCAATTGCAGTGACACCAAATC
>CAWVTW010000066.1:0-6480 GCA_963933175.1 uncultured bacterium | reverse complement strand
GTGTGACCAGAATTCGCTTTTCTAACCGTGTCCATAATCAATCCTTTGATCACAGAAACAGTATAATGGTCTTTGTCTTCTGGGCTCCAGGTGGAAAAATTATCTAAATCTTTGTATTTGCTCATTTATTACTCAGTCAATTGATAAAAATCTTTTATTGTTTGAATTGGATTATTTGCTTTGAAAACTTCTGATCCTGCAACAAGAACATTCGCTCCTGCGTCTATTACTTCTTTAGCATTATGGAGTTTTATGCCTCCATCTACTTCAATTAAAACTCTATCTAAACATTTCTCATTAAGATATTTTCTAATTTCAGAAATACGCTTATTTGTACCTGGTAAATATCCCTGTCCACCAAACCCTGGCTCTACACTCATGATCAGCACGACATCCACTTTATCCAAAATTGGGAAAATATCTGATAAGGGTGTTCCAGGTTTGATCGAAACGCCTACTTTACTTCCACAAGACCGAATGAGATCAATAATGCCTATCGGATTATTAGTAGCTTCAATATGAAAAGTAATATTATCTGCACCGGCCCTTGCAAAGGGCTCTACTAGTTTTTCCGGATCCACTACCATCATGTGAACATCTATAAATTTTTCTGTTTTTGGGCGAAGAGATTTTACTACTGGTGGTCCAATAGTAAGGTTGGGTACAAACTGATTATCCATCACATCTACATGGATCCAATGGGCTCCACCTTTATTGCATATTTGCAGCGCTGCTTGCAAATTGGAGAAATCTGCTGATAAGATGGAAGGGGCTAATTTAAAATTTGGGGACATTTTTAAGGCGAGAACTTATGAAAATGGTTAAGCGATAGGATTAAGATTTAGGATATATGAACTCTACTATTTCATTCAAGTTATTATGGAGGCTACCGCTTACCGGACAGGTGTGAGCTGCTCTTTCCAATTTAACCTGATCTTTATCTAAGATTGGATGTGGAAAATTTATTTTCAGCCTGATTTCGCCTATCCGTCTTGGATTAGATACCATGATCTTTTCCACTTCGGCTGTGGTTCCATCTATCATAATGCCATCACGTTTTGCAACAATTCCCATAATTGTTAGCATGCAAGATGCTAATGCTGTAGCAACTAAATCCGTTGGTGAAAATGCTTTACCTTTACCTTGGTTATCAACCGGTGCATCCGTGATAATAGTTTTCCCCGATTGCAGATGAGTCGATTCAGTTCTTAAATCTCCCTTATATACAACTTTCGAAATCATGAGCTTACTTCCTTAAAGACACGTTTAAAATTTCCACCTAATATCTTTTTCACATCTCGTTCTGAATACCCTCTTTTCAGTAATTCTTTAGTGAGATCAGGTAATTTTGAAATCTTATCTATTCCCCTTGGAAGTATTTCAACACCATCCCAGTCTGCGCCTATGCCAACATGATCAACGCCAATCAAATCTATTATATATTCAATATGGTTAACTACATCGCCCAAATCTGGTACCACGCTTTGAAGATACGGTGCTAACATTTCACTTTCCTTGTACCAGTAATAATCACTATTAGGATCATATAATTTTGCTAATGAATCCGATTTTAATTTCAATGATTCTTTCACCACTTTTGCTTTTTCTTCATATGTAGAATCAATATACCCTGGATAAAAGTTTACAAACACTACTCCACCATTTTTTTTCATAGCCAATAGTTGCTCATCTTTTAGATTTCGAAAATGCGGACAAATATTATATACTGATGAATGAGACGCAATTATTGGCTTTGTAGTAGTTTTTATAATATCATAAAAAGTCTGCTCACCGGAATGAGAGATATCAATCATGATACCCAATTCATTACAGCGATTAATCACATCTTCCCCAAAATCTGTTAATCCCTTAAATGCAAGTGAATCTCCTCTCAGAGTTTCATCTTTTGCTGACGTGGCCCAGTCTGTAGAGTTATTCCAAGTAATGCCCAAATAGCGGGTACCGCGATCATACAAAGCATTCAACTTTTCCAAATCATTCTCTATTGCATGCCCGCCTTCTACTCCAATCATGCATGACATTATCCCGTGTTGATCATTATAAACCAAATCTTGATAATCAAAAGGAATAGCCCATTGGTCTGGGACACGAGAACAAAGGTATTCTAATTGGGAGATCATTTGATTGGCGCGATTATAATATTCACCTTCACTAAACTCCTGAGGCGAAACCCAAATTGAAAATACCTGGCAATCTACTCCGCCCTTTTTGAATTTCGGTAAATCGGAATGACTTTCAGGAAGGTCTGTTAAAATATCCCGACCCGTTAAAGATCGCAATAAAACATCATTATGCGTATCTACAACAAAAGCATCTGCGTGAATACTGGCAACATCCTTTTCACATGATTGGTTTAAAAAAAGAATTAGAAATAGGAATTTGAAATAATGATTTTTCATATGATGGGTTGTAATTGGTCTTTAATAATTGTATTTAATTCGGATTCATTTATTTCGTTTGATAGAAATTGGTTCATTATTTTTAATTGAATTGCACCGCGGTTGTATACATCTGAGTATGGAATTTGATGAAATGAAACCATGGAATATCTTGGAATAAATCGTTCTGGAAATTTTCTTTCTAGTTCTAATTCCAGTCTTCTTCTTTTTTGATAATTTAGGTCATTCACAGCATCTCGCATTTCGATATAATTCTCAATGGCCATATCTGCAATGGCATGACCATTCGGTACATGAGAAAATGAATATTCTTCAAATATTTTTCCCCAGTTACCCTCATTTTTTTCAATAAGACTACTCAAAATTGTACAATCCTGAAAAGATGCATTCATCCCTTGTCCAAAGAAAGGGACAACTGCATGAGCAGCATCACCAAGGAGCACTGCTTTATCTTGACCATGCCAAGGATCGCAATAAACTGTTGCTAAATTTCCAGTAGGGTTATTCTGAAAATCATTCACTAGAGTCGGCATTAATTCAAAAGCATCGGGAAAATAGTTTTGAAATAGATCTTCGATATCATTCTCATTTTTTACGGTCTCAAAACTGGAAGAACCAGTCATAGGAAAGAATAAAGTGCACGTAAAAGTTCGATCGAAATTAGGTAATGCGATGAGCATAAATTCTCCCCTAGGCCAAATGTGGAGTGCGTTTGGTTCTAAAAGGAATTCTCCAGATTTTGATGATGGGATCACCAATTCTTTGTAACCATGACCCAATGGTTTTTTAACATAATCAGCCTTGGATTTTTCTATAATTACTTTTCTTAATGGTGAAGCAGATCCATCGCAGCCAATCACTATGTTAAACCGGATAATCTTTTCTCCAAATCTCAATTCATTGTTATCAAGATTGGCAGATTCTAGCTTATGACCGAAATGAATTTTAACCTTTCCCGTTTCTTCGGCTAGTGTCAAAAGATCCATATTCAATTGGGCGCGGGAAACGGAGTAAATCATTTCGTCTTTTTTTTGTCCATAGGGTTGGAGATGAGTCTCGCCGTTTAAATCATGAATCATTCGTCCCTTCATTGGTATAACTGTTGGTTTGATTTGATCAAAAATTCCAACTTCCTTTAGGGCATGAATCCCTCGGGCAGATAGAGCAAGATTTATGGATCGTCCTGCAGATTGGGTGGCTTTACGCATATCGGGTCGGCGCTCATAAATGTCAACAGAATAACCCTGTTTCGCTAAGTATGTTGCCATCAGCGGTCCCGCAAGTCCGGCACCAATCAAAGTAATTTTTTCTTTTTTCATTTATTTTAAGAGTTAAAATATGCAATGACGGAAAAGAAACTAGAATTAGTTTTTTTATAATCTTTGCAATTTCCGGTCATTGTATTAAAGTGCTTTGATCAATAATTCAACAAAATTATAAACATCATAATAAGTGTTATATAGAGGGTGGGGAGCCACACGGATTACATCCGGTTCACGCCAATCGCAAACAACCCCTTTTTCTGAAATGGCTTCAAAAATAGATCTCCCACCCGAAATAACCAAAGATAATTGGCAACCACGATCTTCAGGAGTTAGAATGAATACTTGTGGCAATTTCTCATTTATTAGAAATGCTAAAAACCCCGTAAGAGTATCTCCCTTTTTTCGAAATTCAGTCATTCCCACTTCTTCAAATATTTCCATAGATGCCAAAAGTGTTGTCATTCCCATAACTGGAGAATTACTGATTTGCCATCCTTCTGCAGTTTGAATAGGATCAAATTCAGGTCCCATTTCAAAACGGGTTTGTTTATTTTGTCCCCACCAACCGGCAAGTCTTGATCCGTTCCAATCATGATGACGTTCATGTATAAAAATTCCAGATGGAGAACCAGGGCCTGCACATAAATATTTATATGTACACCATGCGGCAAAATCCACGTTCCATTCATGTAATTTCAAAAGAAGATTTCCAGCAGCATGGGCAAGATCAAACCCAACAAACGCCCCAACAGACTTTCCCGCTTCTGTGATTGCTTTCATATCAAAGGCTTGGCCAGTGTAATAGTTTACACCACCTAATAAAATTGTGGAGAGTTCATCGGCATTCTCATCGATAGTTTTTAAAATATCATCAGTTCGAAGTATTTTTTCACCATCTCTTGGTGTGAGTTCAACCAAACATTCTTTTGGATCAAATCCATGAAGTTTTATTTGTGATTCCACTGCATATTGATCCGAAGGAAACGCGCCTTTTTCAATCATAATTTTGTTACGCGTTTTTGTAGGCTGATAAAATGAAATAAGCAATAAATGAATATTAACTGTTAAGGCATTCATGACCACCACTTCTGATGGTTTTGCTCCTACAAGCATCGCAGAAGAATGAGTTAATCTTTCATGAAATTTCTCCCACCGGCCATGTTGACCTAGTACACCTTCTTTTTTCCATACATTCAATTCCTTTTCTACAAATGTTTTAACTGTTTTTGGTTGAAGCCCGAGGGAATTACTACATAAATAAAGGACTTCATTTCCATTCTTATTTTTAGGATAATGGAATTTATCTCGATAAGAACTCAAGGGATCATTTTGATCCAATTTCTCCAAAAAGGATTGTGAATTTTCGTAAATCATTTGAAATGATCGTGCGAAAGGCCTAGCCAGTCCAATGCATTTTCAAAAAGAAGTTTATTTTTTTTCTCATCAGAATAATTAGATGATTCTATAAGATTCCCTGGTTCCAATTCACCTAGCGGGAATGGATAATCTGTTCCTAAAGCAATCTTGCTCTCCCCAACTTTTTTGATAAGAAAATCCAACGCATCTGCATCGTGCACTAAGGAATCCACCCAAAATTTTCCCAAATAATTCATAGGGTCAACTTTATTATCCAAGGCGCAAAGATCAGGGCGAACATCAAAACCATGCTGGATACGACCAACAGTTGCAGGAAAGCATCCACCACCATGAGCAAAAGCAACACGAAGATTCGGCAATCTTTCAAACACGCCACCAAAGATCATGGAACAAATTGCACGACTCGTTTCCGCCGGCATACCCACCAGCCAAGGAAGCCAATATTTTTCCATCTCACTCTTTCCCATAATATCCCAAGGATGGACAAAAATTGCTGCACCTAAATCTGCTGCTGCTTCAAAAACAGGAAAAAGAGAATCATCATTTAAATTTTTTCCATTTACATTTGAACCTATTTGGATCCCAGCAAGCCCAAGGACATCCATGCATCTTTCTAACTCACCTATTGCTAAATCTGTATCTTGAAGAGGGATAGTCCCTAACCCACCGAATCTTTTAGGATGATCATTCAATATTCCACCAAGATGATCATTTAATAATTTTGAAATGTCTAAGGCATCCTGTGCTTGAGCCCAATAGCTGAACATAATGGGAACCGTAGATAAAATCTGCACATCAATATTAAAATGATCGCATTCAGATATTCTGACATTTGGATCCCAACAATTGGATTTTATTTCACGGAAAAAACTCCCATCTTTAATCATGTTGGCACATCCAGTTTTATGATGCTCCAATTGAATCCAACCGCCATAACCATATTTTTCTTTTAAATTAGGCCAGTTTTCCGGGAGAATATGAGTATGAATATCTATCTTCATTTTTTTAAATGTTAAAGTGTTTTACCTATAAATAATTGGTCAAGGTTTTTCCTGTAAAGCCCCACAAGATTCACAAGTTCTTGCATCCATGTTTTTCCAATATGCATCAAATAATGGCGGAAGTTGAGTGACAATATTTTCAAGATCCAAGGTCACTTCGTGAAGCATTTCATCGCACTCATCACAATACCATTGGAAAGCATCCAACGCGCCCTCTTCCCGCTGGTATTCCACTACAAGCCCTACTGTATTTTCAAATCGCTGGGGAGAATGGGGTACATTTTTTGGGAGTAAAAATATTTCTCCTTCTTTAATTGGGACATCTACCCTTTTACCATTTTCCATTATGTTTAAAAGCATATCCCCTTCTAATTGATAAAAAAATTCTTCCACCGGATCTACATGATAATCTTTCCG
>CAWVTW010000065.1:0-6554 GCA_963933175.1 uncultured bacterium | reverse complement strand
TTTGGGCAAGTGATTGAAGGGCAAGAAATAATTGATCAAATTGTGAATCTTCCCCGGGATGGTCGTGACAATCCAAACCAGCGGATAGAAATGCAAGTTCGGTTAGAAAAACGGAATAAATGACTGAACCCTTTCTGGGACTAGCCCTTGGTGGTGGTGGTGCACGAGGTGCAGCTCATATAGGCGTGTTGCAGGAATTAGATAAGGCTGAAATTAAAATAGATTTAATTGCTGGAACCAGCGCTGGGTCTATTATCGGTGCAATGTATGCCGCTTCTAATGATCCCTTTTGGGTCGAAAGCCGGTTCAGGAAATTCATGAAGAGTGATTCATTTGAAGGTCTTAAATCCGGAAAAATGCTAGATGACCGAAACCCGGATTCTGTTTTGGACCAGATTGCCAAAAAAGTTAAGGATCATTATGTAGTCATGATGGGCTTGAATAGGGAATCTATTGTGAAGAAAGAGCCTCTTCGAAGGGCAATCTCTTTTTTAGTCCCTGTCAAAAAATTTGATGAATTGAAAATTCCAATGAAGGTTTTGGCAACGGACCTTCAATCTTGTGAAGATTTAATTATAGAGTCTGGTAATTTAATCGATGCGCTTGTTAAAAGTTCATCCATTCCAGGGTTTGTTCAACCATCAGGGAATGAATCAGAATTAATCGTAGATGGCGGCGTAAGTATGCCTATTCCTGTTCCCGTATTACAGATGGATTGTGAATTCATTCTAGCCGTGGATATTTCAAGATATCAACTTGGTGAGATCAAGGAACCAAATATGATCGAGATCATGAAAAGAGCTGATATGGTCACATCACTTCGGTTAAAGTCAGAATTAGCTAAAAAGGCAGATTTTGTAATTAAACCGGATACCTTGGGACTTCATTGGTCAGATTTTCATCAATTTGACACTTTGGTCGAAAATGGAAGAAAAGCAGCTAAGCAATGTATAGATCAATTAAAAATAGAAATTGATCGTAAAAAATCTCCATTCTTCAAACTGAAACAATGGTTGAGTTAACGCTTTAAACCCTTTACTTTTCGCGCCGCTAAATAGCACAAACTTCATAATGAAAAAAATATTGTCACTATTTTTAATGATTGGTTGCCTTTTTGCCCAAGCCAATCCCGTTACAATGTCGGTAGAATCAACGCCCAAGATTCGCGCCGGTGAAGTAGCAGAAATAGTCATTTCGTTGAATATGGATGATGAGTGGCATATCTATTCAATTTTCAAGACGTCTGCTGGTACAGGCCCTTTGCCTACAGAAGTGAGCGTTGGTGGTAATGCAGTCGGTATGGTTGCCCCTGTAATCGAACCTGAGCCCATATATGCATTTGATCCTGGTTTTGAAACAGATACATATTATCACAAGGGAAATACGCAATTCACAGTCCCCATAAAACTCAAACGCAATCTTCAACCAGGAACTTATAAAATTGCTGTTGATGTATTCTATATGGTTTGCAATGCCAGACTTTGTTACCCACCTGTCACGAAAACAGACACTGTTGTAGTTGAAATTGAACCAGGTTCACCTCGGGCAGATAAATTATCCTTCGCAGTTGCAACTTCATCTCCAAATGATAGCGGTCCATTAGGTAAAGCTAATTCACTGTTAGGGATTTTTTTACTAGCGGTAGGTGGTGCAATTTTAAGTTGGGTCATGCCTTGTGTATACCCAATGATTCCAATTATTATTTCATTTTTTGGCAAAATGTCTGAAGAAAAACATATTGGAAAGAATACGATTGCTTCATTTTATGGCTTGGGAATTTCGGGTACTTTTGTTCTTATCGGCACCCTCGTTGGATTTCTGTCTTGGGGAGTCAGTGATGTGGCTGCCCAATCGAGATATGCTAATTTAGGAAACTTTATTGCAACCAATTCCTGGATCAACCTTGGACTAGGCATTCTTTTCATATTTTTTGCCTTATGGATGTTTGGGATAATCAATGTGAATGTTGCTGGAACATTGTTAAATAAAACAGATCAGGCTGGGCAATCGGCAAAAAGTGCATATCTAGGATCATTTTTATTAGGCATCACTTTTGCCATCACCAGTTTTAGTTGTACTGTGCCGGTTGTTGGGTCACTTCTTGTGGTTGCAGCTGCAGGAACCGCCAATGGCTTACTGACCAGTATATTTGGTATGGCGATTTATGGGGTCGTTTTTGCTGCACCATTTGTAGCACTCTCATTGTTTCCAAAAGCATTGGATAGGTTGCCACAATCCGGTTCCTGGATGGAAACATTAAAAATAGTTTTCGGTTTTATTGAGATTGCAGCAGCAGTAAAATTTTTATGGGTACCGGATCTTGAATGGGAACTGGGAATTTTACCACGCAATGTTGTTCTTGCTATATTCATTCTAATTGGATTATTGCAGATCGGATATTTATTTGGATTTTTTAGAATTGGTTCAGCCGAAAAAGTAAAGCCTTTTCAAATAGGTAAAGGGCGTGTGATTGGAATTCTATTAACTGGAATGGTATTGTTCCCAATTGGGATGTCTCTGGCGTCACCACCGACTTATCATTATGCAAAAATGCCAAGGGTAATGGAAGAATTTATTGAAGCAATGGTTCCGCCACCTCCTACTGAAGATGCCATAGCCATACGAGAAGGTTGGTTTGTGAATCAATATGACGAGGCGCTAGCCAAAGCAAAACTGGAAGGGAAACCATTATTCATTGATTTTACGGGTGTATATTGTGCCAATTGTCGTGTCATGGAACGGCGTATTTTCCCAATGGCATCCGTCAAGGAAGAATTTGATAAAATGATTCTTGTAAGGCTTTATGTGGATAAAAAAGACTCACTGAGCGAGGCGTATGCTCAACTTCAATTTGAACGCTATCAACAAGCAACTCAGCCCTATTATGTTGTGTTGGATCCTGAAGATGAATATACATTGGTTGACACGGGTGGATATATTCCTAACGGGTTTTCGGATTTTTTAATTGAAGGATTATCTGCCTTTGATGAACGAAAAAGTAATTAAAACTTTTCATAACTAAATCAAGAGAAAATATTTTGAAACACCTAATTAATATAATCATTCTCACAGCATTTGTCTTCATGGGATGCGATAATGGGAACGCTCAGCAAAAAGCAAATCAAATCAAAAATAATCGTCCAAAAACTGTTCAGAAAAGAGTGCAGAAAAATTCAGATCAGGCATTGATTGCACCAGATTTTACTCTGGCAGATCTTGATGGAAATTGGGTTTCATTAAAAGAATTAAAAGGAAAGGTTGTTTTGCTCAATTTTTGGGGAACCTGGTGTGGCCCTTGTCGCCAAGAGATTCCAGCTTTTATCAAATTAACTGAAAAATATAAAAAGGATGGATTAGAAATAGTTGGGATCACACTTACGTCCGGGTCACCGGAAAATATCCAGTCTTTTTCTGATAAATGGGGCATCAATTATACTCTTCTTACTGATATCGAAGGAAATGAAACACAGGTTGTTACCGCTAAATATGGCCAAGCAACAGGGCAACGGATTACTGGAATACCCACCACTTTTATCATTGATCGAGAAGGGTACATTCGCCAGCGTTATGTTGGTCCAAGATCTGAATCAATTTTCTACAAGGATTTGGAACCCTATCTTTAAACACTAATCTCAGCTCGCACTAGCCAGGAAAACCCATGAGAACAATTCGTTTAATCGTTAGCTATTCTGTCTGTCTTTTTTCAACACTTTATGCTGATCCAATTGACGGATACTGGCAGCAAAAAGTAGATTATGATATGGAGATTATCCTTGTTGACACATTACAACAGTTAACTGGGTTTACCACTATAAAATACACCAATAATTCCCCTGATTCCCTCGATAGGATCTATATGCATTTATATCCCAATGCTTTCCAACTTGAGTCTGTAAAATACCGGGAATACATCGGAAACGCAGGACGTGAGTCACGGGCGAAATATTTCAAGGATCGTTTAGACGGATTCACTAGTAAGATTGATATCCATGATTTTTCTGTTTCCCTGCCCAAAGAAGGGTCTTCCTGGATTCATAGAATACCGATCCTGGATGAATACAAAATTGATGATACCATTCTGGAAGCAAAACTCATGGAAAAAATAGCTCCCGGCAAGACGGTTCGGATTGATCTTAACTGGACCCATCATGTGGGTGAGATGGTGGAACGGGCCGGGTATTACGAAGGCCAGTATAATATGGCACAGTGGTATCCAAAAATGGTGGTTTATGATGAAGATGGTTGGAATGCAGATGTTTTCCATGCCCAAGGTGAGTTTTATGGAGAGTTTGGGAATTTCGATGTCAAATTCGACCTTCCGAAAGCATTCATTATTGCCGCCAGCGGAGTGGTGACTGATGGTGATCCGGGATGGGAATCTGTCACAGTTGACACATCCTTTGACTT
The DNA here is from genome assembly GCA_963933175.1 of uncultured bacterium. GTDB lineage: Bacteria > Fidelibacterota > Marinisomatia > Marinisomatales > UBA1611. The sequence continues at coordinate 2,147 of CAWVTW010000065.1, read as the reverse complement.
TGACGTGTGGGTCGATATTTATGATTCCACCTATGTTCAATCCGATACATCGGAACGAAGAACCGTTACTTTTTTTGCTGAAAATGTCCACGATTTTGCCTGGGTGGCATCCAAGGATTTTCTCTACGAAGGAGGAAAACATAATGATATTGATGTTCATGTGCTCTATGATAAAGGAAGAGGCGAGAAATGGACTAAAGAAGTTCTAAAACGATCTATTCGTGCAATATCATGGTTAGAAGAAAAATTTGGGAAATATCCCTATCCTCAGGTAACTACCACAGATCGAATAAAAAGTGGTGGTATGGAATATCCTATGCTGGTCATGAATGGGAGGGAAAGTGAAGGATTGATTGTCCACGAATACGGCCATATTTATTTTTATGGAATTCTTGCGAATAATGAAGTGGATGAAGCGTGGCTGGATGAAGGGCTTACCACAACACAAACAAGCCATTATTTGATGAATCGTTATGGGCATCATGGGTTTGATTTAAGTTTAAATGAAGACCGGGCTGAATTTCCTAAGAAATATTGGCCTCTGGAGCATAGTCTTCATTCCGATCAATGGTCGGCTATCAGTTTTATGCGTAGCGGACATGATGAAAACATCAGTCGGGCATCTTATTTATACAATAATGGTTCTGCCTATGGGCGAAATGCATACACTAAACCAGCATTAATGTTAACGGAATTAAAATATATATTGGGAGATTCACTCTATTATGGTGCCATGCAGCATTATTATGATAAGTGGAAACTGAAACATGTTAATGAACAACGATTTGTTGATGCAATAGAAGAATATACCGGAGAAGAATTGGATTGGTTCTTTGACGCCTGGCTCCACACAACTCATCATCTGGATTATGGAATTAAATCTTTCAAGAAAAAACCTAATGATGATGGCACATGGATGGTCGATTTGGGAATCGAATCTAAAGGGAGACGGTTTATGCCTCTCCTTGTAGAAACCACATTCGAAGATGGAACAACAGACCGTCGGTGGTGGAAAAACCACCTTTGGCGGTATGAAGATACATTCAACTATTCTGTGGATAAAAAACCGGTTTCAGTCACAATAGACCCGGATGTTCAAACCGTGGATTTAGATTTTCGGAATAATACCACAAACATGAAAAACCGGTTGCTGTTCAACTGGCCAGGCCTATGGTACGAACCCCGGGATGAACGGGTCTACCGCTGGATGCCATCGGTGTATTATTATGCAGATTCATCTGATTTTGCTCCGGGTCTTACGATTGACCGGGATTATGGACCTTATGAGAGTATCACGGTGCGAGCCAATTATGCCCTGCAGTCGAATAATCTTTACTGGTATGTTAGTGGATGGCGCCAACCGGTTCATTTTTTCCCGAGGACAACGTTTTATTATTGGGGTTACAACCGACCGGGAGTCAAGGAGTATGGCGGAGAAGTTGAAAAAAAATGGAACAGGGTTTACGGAAGGACCCCGACCCATACCTTTGCCGGGGGCTTCTATGTACAGCCGGAATATGATGAGTTACGTGCGTCAGCTCTTGGCTATGATACATCTGGAAAAGTAGCCGTAGGATATTTGAACTGGAATTCGACAGTGGGACCACTTGATTTATCCTTGAATGGTGCAACAACCCTGGGCCCGGTTTCAAGTTGGGAGTTTAATCGTTTGACTGCTTCAGGGACATTCGAGCACAAAAAAACGCTGGGTATAGAGAATAAAAAAAGGCCTGATCTAAATAGAAATTTTACATTGTATCTCAAGCAACGATTTATTGGCGGCAAAATCTGGGCAGGTGATTTAGGCGTCCCTGGACAGGAAGGATATAATATTGAAGGCAACAGTTCTAATGATATGCTTAGAAAAAATTACCTGGTGGATCAGTTTTACGGTCAGGAAGATTTATTTTCCCACTATCACATGCCTGGTGAAGGAAATCTTCGCGGTTTTGTTGGAAAGGGAGAGAGAGGCGCTGAAGCGCTCATGGCTACATCTTCCGAGGTCAGCATCTATAAAAATTTATCTAAGGCTGATAAAGCCGATATCATCCTTGAACTTGCTGCTTTTATGGATGGGGGACTTTTCTGGGATCGTGAAAAGAATGATGCCCTAGAATTAAATAATTATTTTACAAAAAGAACCCTGG
>CAWVTW010000064.1:0-6672 GCA_963933175.1 uncultured bacterium | reverse complement strand
ACGATTAACAGATTACCTAATAAATAGTGCGCTAAAGGTTCCAATTCTTTACTCGTTTTTACCAAATCAGATGCACGCTTTATTACCAATTTATTTTTTGGAATGCTTTTCAAATCTGTCTTCAGTTTTGTCGCTTCTTTTAATGGGATTACTGTAAAATCACCCGCTTGGTTTTTCCTGGCTTTTTCAAGTGTTGAAATGGCTTCTTTTTTATTTGTAGCTATTAAACAATGAGATAATTCACCCAACCCAGATTCTAAAGCATCGCGAAATTCTTCTTCTACTTGGAACATATCTGCCACAGTGCCTAAAACACCTGGAAACAATCTCGGATTCTCTAAGACATATCTCGCCCCTTCAGGAAACCCTTCCCTTGACTCTAACAATTCACTGTAAAATTCACGTTGCCCTGTTAAGGATTGAATCTGTGCAGAAACAGCATGCTTTTCTTCTGAAATAGAATCTTGATCACTTTTTAATAATGTAAGTTCAGAATCTGCATTTTTTAAATTTGTTTTTGCAATTGATAGATTTTTTTCAGCTTCTTTTTTATCTCTTTTTAACTCGGCTTGGCTATTCGAATGTGATTTTTCTTCATTTTGTAAATCTGCGATTACCTTCAATAACTTACCAACGGCAATCTCTTTATCATCGACCAAAGCTTCTGTTCTATCAAATAAGGACCTGTCATTTGCAAATTTGCGTTGCAATTCCCATCGTTCATTCTGAGTTTCATCTAATTTCTGAACAGTTTTTTGGTATGAAATTTCTACTTTATCAAATGCATTTTTTCCCATTTTATAGGATTCCATTTGTGCATCGATTGATGGGACTAAATCTCTCATTTCTTTGCCAAAATCAAGGCTTAATTGTTTCAAACTTTCAATCTTTGAACCGTTTGCCCCTCGTTCCCTTTCCAAGCGATCCACAGTTAATAACGAGCCACGCCCTTGTTCAGTCCAAACAAGGATCTTATTTCTCAATGATTCACGTTTATCATTCATATCAGACATGACTGACTGCATGCTGTTTAATTCAGTTCCCTGTGATTTGTATGCAGTTTGAAATTGTTCAAGTTCTTTTTCGTGTAAGGATGATTCGGATGATTTAGATTCTCTCAAATGTTGGAATTCTTCAATTCTTGCCTGAAGTGGTGCTACAATAGATCGATACCTGTGAACCTGGAGAAATGCCAATTCAAGGTCCTTTATTTCAAGCGTTTCGGTTAAGGTTGCATGGCGTTTGAATCGTTTGAGTTGTAGCATCAGACTATTCACCTTTTGTTCCACTTCTGCAATGATATCCTTTATCCGTTCTAGATCAGTCCGTGTGGCCTCAAATTTTCTTAATGTGGTTTTACGTTGGCTTCTATATTTATGAATTCCAGCAGCTTCTTCGAACATTTTCCTGCGATCATCACCAGTATCTGACAGAATCTGTTCAATCATTTTTAATTCGATTACAGAATAGGCATCAGCGCCCATGCCCGTGTCTACAAAAAGATCCATAATATCTTTCAATCTACATTGGGTTTTATTTAGATAATATTCAGATTCACCACTACGATATACTCGTCGGGAAATTTCAATATCATTATATTCTAAAGGAAGTTTACCGGCGTTGTTATGTACAGTCATGGAAACTTCACAAACTCCCAGTGGTTTTGTTCCATCGGCACCATTAAAAATTACATCTTCCATTTTTCCACTGCGAAGTACACTGTATTTTTGCTCACCCAAAACCCACCGGATGGCGTCAACAATATTAGTTTTACCACAACCATTTGGACCCACTACAGTGGTAATCCCCTGGCCGAGTTTCATGACTTCCTTATTGGCGAAAGATTTAAAGCCATGCATTTTTAATTCAGATATATACATGATTGCTGGTAAGAATGTGGATGATAAATTTACAGGAATTCTATCAAGAATTCCACAGGGAGATTACAACTTTTCCTATGCTGAGAATACGGAAAAATAAGACCACTTGTATTTTTTTAAAGTGAATATTTTGGAAAAAGATGAAAGTTGATTTTAACCTGGCGGCCACCCAAATGTTCGCCCACCCATTAAATGTAAATGGATATGAAAAACGGTTTGTCCACCAGCTTCATTACAATTAAATCCCGTTCGGTAGCCTGCTTCGGCGATTCCTTCTTGTTTTGCCAATTCTGAAGCAGTTCCAACCAGTTCTCCCACTAAAGCATTATGCTTCTGTTCCAACTCGTTCAAAGTGGGAATATGGATTTTTGGGATGATCAAAATATGGGTTGGAGCGATAGGGTTTATATCCCTAAATGCGAGAATTCTTTTATTCTCAAATACTTTGTCTGCGGGAATATCCCCGGAAATTATTTTGCAAAATAAACAATCATCCATGATGCCACCCTAATCAAATAGTTCATTTAAAACAGCCAAAGAATTTAAGGCTGCTGTTTCTGCTCGCAGGCGTCTTTCTCCCAGATTAAAAAATAAAACGCCGGCATTTTTCATTTGCCCAATTTCATTTTCTGTAAAATCTCCTTCAGGCCCAATGATCACGGTGACATTTTTATCTAATTCCAATTCAGATAATGATTTGTCTGCACCCATGAGCCCGGAAATAAGCTGTCCGTCCGTATTTTTCAATAATCTTTTTATATCTATTGGCTCATGCAGCACCGGGAACCGACTTCTGCGACACTGCTTTGCAGATGAAATAACGATCTTATGGCTTCGTTCAAAATTCATAGTTTTTTTTACACACCGCTCGAACGTCAACGGCTGAATTTCATTAACACCTAATTCAGTAGCTTTTTCCAACATTAATTCAAATCGGTCTCTTTTGATCAGCGCAGGCGCCAAAATAACTGAATATTTATTTTCACCTAAATCATGTAATGATTCTTTGATTGTTCCAGAAACATTTTTTCCGATGGATTTTATTTTAGCATGGTATCCTATACCTGCTCCATCCAAAAGGCAGATTTCATCTCCTTGTTTTAACCGAAGGACTCTGGTAGCGTGATTTGATTCGACTTTGTCTAATTGAAATGTGTTCCCATTAACATTAAGAGGATTCACATAAAAGGCTTTATCCGGGATCACTCTGCACGGCGATTGAAAGACAGATGGATCAGAAAACCGGAATAATCTTTTTTACCATCTGCCTCTTTTTTTAAGGGTAAATATTCAAAACCAACCATGACCATAACAAATGATTGTCCAACTATTTTGAAATCGATGCCCACTCCTAGAAATCCACCAGGAGAAAATTGAATATCAGATTTTTTCCATCGTTCACTGAAAGTTCCAGATTCCTCCCCATCAACTGTTGTAACCACGCCGCCTTTTATTGCAATAAAAGGTGAGAAATTATTCTCAATTTTTCCTACAAAAGGATAATAGTTCCCACCAAAAAACACCGGAAGCATAACTAAGCTTTTACCACCCACTGATTTGTATTGCCCCGTATAATAATCATAAACGATTGTTTCATCTTCTGCTTTAATATCATAGAACCTTAGTTCACCATTTAATGCTATTCTTTCTGAAGCATGAACATAATTGCGAATAATAAACATGCCGGATCCACTGGAACCGATATCTAAGCCAAAACCATTGGTGACTTGGTCAAACTGTCCAAATAAAAAGACAGGAAATACAAATATTAATAATTTATTCATAAGATAAAACCACTTTCCCAAACTGCTTACCAGATTCTAAATATTTATGAGCAGATTGGATTTCTGTTATCGGAAATATACGATCAATAACCGGGCTTATTTTACCTTCATTCAATAATGCAAGCGCACCATCAACAGATGATTTTGAACCCATGGTCGATCCTAAGATAGACTGTTGCTTGAAAAATAAATGGGTCAAATTTAAATTGGCATTATATCCCGTGGTTGCTCCACAGGTCACAACACGCCCACCTCGAGCAAGACTTTTCATGGAAATATCCCAGGTTTCTTGTCCTACATGTTCAAAAACCACATCGATACCCTTTCCATTCGTGATCGATTTTATTTCACCTAAAATATCATCTATTTTATAATTCAAAGTATGATCCGCACCCAATGAACCAGCTTTTACACATTTTTCATTGGTTCCTGCAATTGCAATAACAGTGGCACCCATAGCTTTTGCGATTTGGATTCCCATGCTTCCAACGCCTGAACTTACTCCCCAAATCAAAACAAATTCACCAGCTTGAAGATTCGCCCGACTCACCAACATTTGAAAAGACGTTTGGGCCACCAATGCGAATGATGCCGCTGCTTCGAAACTTAATTGATCTGGAAATGGAATGGCCTGAGATCCCTTAACAGCAATTCTTTCAGCGTTCACACCTTGACAATTCTCTCCCATGATACCCATTGATTTACAAAAATTTTCTTTCCCTTTTTTACAAGAATCACATTTTCCACAAAATTTCATTGGTTGAATCATTACTTTTTCACCGATCCTACTTTTTTTCACACCATCACCAACACCCGATATTATTCCGGCAGCATCGCTGCCCGTTATTAATGGAAGAGGAACCCCGGGGATTCCTTTACGGACCCAAATATCTAAATGATTCAATGAAGTTGTTTTTACATCAACTATAACCTGTCCTGCGGATAATTCTGGCTTTGGAATATCATCCCATTTTAGAGCATCTACACCACCATGTTCGTGAATCCGTATTGCTTTCATTTGTCAATTTTCGCATCAATGCTAAATTGTCCTGGCCCCAGTAAAAACAATGTAAAATAAACTGTAAAATAAATAAAGGCAGATTCGGGATTGTCTCCTTCTGATAAATGATAAATGCCTGCGAGAAACATGGTTATCATAACAAATAAAGAAGCAAGTCGTGTTTTGAATCCAACCAGAACGAACAAAGTCAGGACCCCTTCACTTACCGCTGCAAAAAATCCAAACAATACATGTCCAAAAGAAATTCCAAATATGGACAAAACTGCACCACCCAACCAATCCCACGTTTCTGTACCGGCGGTGATCTTATCCATACCGTGAAAATAGAAAAGATAAAATGACGGAATCACCCGTAAAATAAGTAAGGCCCAATCCTTGCCACTAGCAAATAATTCTTCATTATTAAAAAGTATTTTCAAATTATTCATCTGGACTTTCCTCGAATTCTGCATCTTGGATATCCATTTTTTGTATTTTAGAACGAATATCTATTTTATGCTTTTTTGCTTTTATGGTTTGGTTAAACTGAAAAAGAGAAAGTAATGGACCAGCAGATTTATAGAGCATATAAACAACGAATCCTAAAAGGAGCCATTTTAACATTAGAATTCCGTAACAGGATTGAAAAATTTTGTCCCTGAAACAGGCTGGCGAATGTATTTAATTACCTCTTTCAGGTCATCTTCGTTATGAACAAAATCAATATTATTCGTGTTTATGATCACTAAAGGTGTATCCTGGTAGCGAAAAAAATATTCTGTATAAACCTGGCTCAATGCATCAATGTATTCATAAGTGATACCTGTTTCCATTTCTCGGCCACGCTTAGCAATATTTTTCATTAGGGTATCCGTATCTGCCTGGAGGTAGATCACAAGATCTGGTTTAATGATATTACGTTCCAAAAGATTTGCTACCGTATCATATAGTTGCATTTCCTTTTCACTTAAGTTCAGAGATGCAAACAAGCGATCCTTCACAAACATGTAATCCGTGATGAGTAATTTTTGGAACATATCCACCTGTCGGAGTTCCTGCTGTTGGCGATATCGCTGTAATAAAAAAAATAGTTGAGTTTGAAAAGCAAAACGTTCCGGATCTTTATAAAAATCAGGTAAAAACGGATTTTCGTCGAATTCTTCCCGGACTAATCGAGCACTCAGTTCTTTGGACATCAAATTTGCTAGACTGGTTTTCCCGACACCGATCGGTCCTTCTATTGCAATATAATATAAGTTTCTCAAGCCTGTGTCTCCATGCGGTGGGATGTCACTATTGATGTATCGATACAATGATCAAGCAGATCATTTATGGTGATTTTTGAATGGGGAATTTTAAAGTCTGGTTCCAATTCAGCAAAAGGTATTAAAACAAATTTTCTCATACCCAACATGGGATGGGGAATCGTCAATTCATTTGTTTCCAATACTGAATCACCATGAAATAAAATATCAACATCAATGATACGTGGTGCGTTTTTTTCTCTTATCTCTGAACGTCCCAACATTTTTTCGATTCGTTTGATCACATCTAAAAATTCAAATGGTTTTAATGTGGTGGTACATTTTACCACAGAATTAAGGAAATAGGGTTGATCTATATTGTACAAGGGTTCCGTTTCAAAATAGGAAGACGATTCGATATCCGAAATATCAAAATTAATGGATAATCCCATGGTGGCCTGGGCGATATTGGATTCCCGGTCTCCCAGATTTGAGCCCAATGATAAATAAGCAGCAACCGGTTTCATTTATTTCTCACGCACCAATTCTACTTCTACTGTATCCAGGTTTGCCATAATCGGCGCATGAGGTTTCCGAATTTTAATAACAACCTTTTGGATCTTATAATCTGCTAATAATTTTTTACAAATAGTTTGCCCCACCGCCTCGATCAAATGATAATCTTTTTGTGTGAATATGTCGGTGATGACAGATACGGCTTCATTATAATTGATGGTGTCTTTCAAATCATCAGTCTGCCCGGC
>CAWVTW010000063.1:0-6741 GCA_963933175.1 uncultured bacterium | reverse complement strand
GATTCGATTTTTAAAGGAAAATAATAAATGTCAATAAACCTAGATAAAGAACGCTTCTATAATAACCCCGATTTTTTAGGAAGCGATCAAGCTCGATCAGTTCGAATTTTATCCGAGTATTACGGACCACTTCAACGGTTTCAACAAAATAAAATTGCTGACACTATTGTATTTTTTGGTTCAGCTCGTACCCTTTCCAAAGAAGATGCCCAAAACGCTTTAGATAATGCACCCAAGAATGTAGATAAACGAACAATGAAACGATTGAAATCTGATTTGAAAATGAGCATCTATTACGAAGATGCTCGAAAACTAGCTAGCAAATTCACTACATGGAGTAAAGGGCTAAAAGATACTAAACGTCGCTACATTATTTGTTCTGGAGGCGGACCCGGTATTATGGAAGCATCCAATCGTGGCGCTGCAGAAGCGGGAGGAATCAATGTTGGGCTCACCATTTCTCTACCACACGAATCATCCGGAAATGAATGGATAACCAATGATCTTGATATGAAATTTCATTATTTTTTTATGCGTAAATTTTGGTTTTTGTACTTGGCAAAAGCCCTTGTTGTTTGGCCCGGTGGATTTGGTACATTAGATGAACTGATGGAATGCTTAACATTAATTCAAACTCAAAAGATTAAAAAAAAATTACCCATTGTGTTATATGGAAAAGAATTTTGGGAAAATGTGGTGAATTGGGATTATCTAGTAGATGTGGGTACTATTTCCGAGGAAGATTTAAACCTGTTCCATATTTCTGATGATATCAATGACACATATCAATACGTAACAAATTTTATTGAGAAATATCAACTTACAGGGCCAAACTTTTGAAAAATATTTTTCTCAATTTTATTTTCATCCTATCCTTTGCAGTTTCGCAGACAGAACCTGTAAAAGACATCCATTCAAATAAACCTCGTGTATGGGCATTGACCCATGCTATGATTCATACCGAGCCCGGTGATTTCATAAAAGATGGCACCATAGTTATCCGGAATGGAAAAATCGAAAAAGTTGGTCGCTATATTCAAGTTCCCAGTGATGCGTACGAGATTGACCTAGAAGGTGCCAATGTGTATGCAGGTTTCATTGATGGCTGGTTGGAAGTTAAACAAGACGAAAAGACCAAAAGCCCCGATGATCATTGGAACAACAGGATGCGGACCGAATACCGTGCAAAAGATGATCTGAAGATTAAAGAAAAGGACCTTAAAGCGCTTCGATCTATCGGAATCACAGCTGCCCACGTCGTTCCTGAAAAAGGTATTTTTAAGGGGAAATCTGACCTTGTTATTTTAAATAATAATTATGTGTCTGTCGCCAAAGATGTTGCCCAAATCATGACCTTTAAAACCGGTGGATGGGGTGAACCCTATCCCCATTCGTTGTTAGGTATTATTGCTTTTATACGACAATCTCTTCTAGATGCAAAATGGTACGGAAGATCCGCAGAGATTATTGAGAAATTCCCTGAAGAGAATGAACCCATACCTCTAAATCCATCCCTTGCAGCCCTTGAAGAATTCAGAGCAAATCATCGACCCATGCTTTTTAAAACTCGTGAAGAACACGGTGCACTTCGTGCTTTAAAAATTGCAAATGAATTCAATCTGAATCCTTGGATTTATGGTAGTGGATTCGAATACAGACGCTTGGATAAAATAATCACGGGGAACCCTTTTATCATTTTACCATTGGAATTCCCTTCAAAACCAAAAGTGACGGATCCTTACATTGCACTTCAATATTCAACAGAACAATTAAAGCATTGGGACATGGCTCCGGATAATTTCAAAAAAATCTATGATGCCGGAATGCATTTTTGTTTCACTTCTAGCCCATTGAAAAAGAAAACAGATTTTCGAACCAATTTGCAAAAAATTATAGATAGAGGTTTACCGCAGGATGTGGTATTGGCAGCACTGACAACCTTCCCTGCTGAAGCCATGGGTGTAGGAAAAACTTTGGGAAAAATACAGCCAGGATACATGGCAAATCTTGTGGTGACTGATGGTGATTATTTTGACCCAAAATCACGGATTATTTCTCTTTGGCTAGCTGGTGAAGAAAATTATATGGCTCCGAGATTTCAGTTAAATGCTAAGGGAACATGGGCATTAAATCTTCATAAAAAAGAGTATGTATTAGAACTCTCTCTGCCAGAAGCAAAAAAAACCAAAAGTAAAGGGAAAGGGAAAGGGAAACCATCTTTCGGCGGAAAACTAGGTGGTTCTATTACGGTGGGAGAAGAAAAAATAAAACTTGTAAATATCGATATTTATGAATCAGACATTTCATTTATATTGGATGGAAAATCACTGGGATTTAAAGGAACCTTGGCATTTAATGGCCAATTATCTCCCGATGAAATAACAGGTCTTGCGTACGATGGCTCCGGGAAGAAATTCCCTTTCTCTGCAAAACGAACCGGAAAAAAGGAGCCAAAACCGAGGACACCAGACGTTGCCAGTAATGCCCAAATATTTTATCCGGAAGGGGCTTATGGTGTTTCCGATGACATGATCTCACCTAATGCTGTTTTGGTAAACGATGCTACAATCTGGACATGTGGACCAAAAGGTGTTCTTGAAGATTGGGACATTCTTTTCGTGGATGGAAAAATAAAGGAAATTGCTCCTGATATTACAGTAACCCAAGGAAGCGCATTGGTCATAGACGGCACTGGAAAACATGTAACACCCGGCCTAATAGATTGCCACAGCCATTCTGCTGCTTCGTCTATTAATGAGGGTGCTCAAGCCGTAACAGCAGAAGTTAGAATTCAGGATGTTCTTTTTGCCGATGATATTAATGTATATCGACAATTGGGCGGGGGGCTCACCACAGCCAATGTGCTTCACGGATCAGCAAACCCTATTGGTGGACAAAATGCTGTGATCAAACTTCGTTGGGGGGTCGGACCAGAAGATTTATTATTTAAAAAAGCGCCGCAAGGAATCAAATTTGCTTTGGGTGAAAATGTAAAACAAGCAAATTGGCCAGGAACACGCTATCCCCAAACTCGAATGGGCGTTGAACAAGTCATTCGTGATGCTTTTCGAGCGGCACAGGACTATCGTCACCGTCATAAAACTTATGATCGAAACTCTAAATCTCAACGGAAAAATGTTCCACCGAGAATAGACCTGGAATTAGAGGCTCTTGCAGAAATATTAGAAGGGACACGACTCCTTCACTGTCATTCATATCGTCAGGATGAAATTTTGATGCTTACTCGGATTGCGGAAGATTTTGGGTTTACCATTGCCACTTTCCAACATGTGCTTGAAGGATATAAAGTTGCAGAACGAATCGCAGAACACGGTGCTGGAGCGTCCACTTTTTCCGATTGGTGGCAGTATAAGTATGAAGTGATTGATGCTATCCCTTATAACGGAACTTTAATGGCAAAAAATGATGTCCTCGTTTCTTTTAATTCTGATGATAATGAGTTAGCTCGCCGTTTGAATACAGAAGCGGTGAAAGCGGTCAAATATGGCGGATTGGATGAACAGGATGCTTTAAATTTTGTGACCATTAATCCTGCCAAACAATTAAAAATCGATAAATGGGTTGGTTCTCTTGAAGAAGGTAAAGATGCTGATTTTGTGATTTGGGATGGAGCACCTTTAGATATTTATTCACATGTACAAGAAACCTGGATCGAAGGCACCCGCTATTTCTCCGTTGATGAAAATGATAAATTGGAAGAACGTGATAAAAATATTCGACAAGATTTAATCCAGAAAATTTTATCTACCACATCCAGTTCCGGAGGGAAAGATGTGAAGCCAAACGGTGCATCTCCTCACTATGGACATAATTGTGAAATAGGTGACAAACATCTATTTGGATGGGAGGTGAATTAATGAGATATATACTATCAATTCTCTTCATTTCTTTCCTTTTTGCAAATGACCAAATTCCTGGAACCGACCAAAAGCGCCCCATACTTTTAAAAGGTGGAACGCTTCATACTATATCTGGCGAAATTCTTGAAGGGCATGATCTACTGTTTGCCAATGGAAAAATTGTTACTATTGATGAACAGATTCAACCCTCCCCGGAAACGGATGTGTATGACATTTACGGTAAACATGTTGTTCCCGGTTACATTGCCGGATATACGCGAATTGGTTTAACAGAGATCAGTGCAGTGAAGCAAACCAATGATCATTCCGAGATTGGTGAGATCAATCCAAATGTTAGGGCCAATGTGAGTTATAATCCAGATTCTGATTTGATTCCCGTAACACGTTCAAATGGAGTGCTCATTGTTAATTCTGCCCCATCATCTGGGCGAATTTCAGGTCAATCATCAGTCATGATGCTGGATGGCTGGACCTGGGAAGATGCCACATTAAAACACCCAACAGCACTGAATCTAAATTGGCCAAATATGCGTCTTAATCTTAGTAAAGATGCTAAAAAGAAAGAAAAAGACCAACGTAATGAATATAATAAAGCTATTCGTGAAATTGATCGACTTGTACGAGATGTACGAGCTTATAATCAACGAAGAACTGTAAGAGAGCGAAAAGCAGAACAAAAACAGCAATCCGACCTTCGACTTGAATCTATGGTACCTTTTATTATTCATAAAGAACCCATTCATGTTCGTGCAAATGATATACGCCAAATTGAAGCAGCTGTAAAATGGGCAAATAAACATGGTTTCAATATTGTCATTGTTGGCGGATGGGATGCTTGGAGAAATCCTGAATTGCTAGTGAAACATAATATTCCAGTTATTCTTTTAAATGTACAAACAACACCACGTCGGAGATATGAACCTATCCATACGCCGTATAAAGTTCCAGCAATGCTCCATGAAGCAGGTGTTCGATTTTGTATCTCAACCGATCCAGGTTACCCCTTTGATGGACATGTGAGGACACTTCCCAATGAGGCCATGCGCGCAGCCGCCTGGGGACTCCCTAAAAGTGAGGCCATGCGTGCTATAACCTTATCCGCTGCTGAAATTTTAGGTGTTGACGAACACGTTGGGTCGTTAGAACCGGGTAAAGATGCAACCTTTTTTATCGCAGACGCACACCCCCTCATCCAGACTACAAATCCCATAAAAGCCTTTATTCAAGGACGGGAAGTAGACTTGAGCGACAGACAAAAAAATCTCTGGGAAAAATACAAAGAAAAATATCGTCGTCTAGGTCGCTTGAATGATTAATAGTTTGTGATTCATTCATCAATTCTTTAAACAACTAATCCAATAATTAAATTGTTTTTAAATGCTATTTGGCATTAATATATACCGACCAGTCGGTCTATTCATGAATCAAGATAAACAAGATCAACAAAAAGAGCATATCTTAAAAGCGGCACTATCCGTCATTGTAAAGAATGGATACGAACGTAGTCGCATGGACGATATTGTGCAATCATCCAAACTTTCAAAGGGTGCCATTTATTGGTATTACAAATCAAAGAAAGAAGTTTATTTGTCATTAGTGGATTATTGGGTGAAAAATTATAATTCGGGGTTTATTGAGAATCTTGAGCAGCATTCTACTGCTTCTGCACAATTGAAAGGTCTTTTTGATTACTTCATGGAACAGTTTGACAAAGATCCAGCTATTTTTAAAATACTAGTTGAATTCTGGTCATTGAGTGGCAGAGATTCTGATTTTAATGATAAACTTCAAAAGGTTTATTCAGAATTTTTAAAATATATTGTAACAATTATTGAGAAAGGTGTGAATTCTGGCGAATTCAAAAATGTGGACCCACAAATCACGGCTCTTTCTATCTTAATTAATATTGAAGGAATCAACTGGTTTACTCTCTTTAATAAATCTGGAGTAGAAGCACATGAATATATTCATACTATTTCAGAATTTATTCTTGCTGGAGTAAAAAATAATAGGAATACATAATGACGGATAGAAAAGAACTCAAAATAAAATCCGGTGGACAATGGCTCACATCTCCGGTTAATGATACAAAAGTATTTTGCCGTGAAACTTTTACCGAAGATCATCAAGATATTGATGCAATGGTACAGGAATTTTCAAGAGACCGAATATTACCAAATGCCGAAGCCATTGATAAATTGGATAAAGAATTAAGTTTAGGACTCCTTCGAGAAATGGGCGAATTGGGATTAATTGGCGTGGATACACCTGAAGAATACGGCGGAACTGAACTGGATAAAATCACATCTTGTATTGTTATGGAGGGCATGGCTCGTGGTGGATCTCCATCATTTTCTTGCACCTTTTCTGTACAGACAGGAATTGGAAGTATGGGAATTGTTTTCTATGGAACCCCTGCACAAAAAGAAAAATATCTTCCCAAAATGATGACAGGTGAATGGGTTAATGCTTATGCTTTAACAGAACCTGGTGCAGGATCTGATGCACTTTCAGGTAAAACTACCGCCTACTTATCAGAAGATGGGAAACATTATATTTTAAATGGAGATAAACAATTTATCAGTAATGGCAGCTGGGCAGATGTATTTACCGTATTGGCACAAGTAGATGGGGATAAATTTTCAGGATTTATTGTGGACAGAAATACGGAAGGATTTGAGGTCGGTCCGGAAGAGAAGAAAATGGGAATGAAAGGATCATCTACCACGCCTTTAAAATTCACCAATGCTATAGTTCCGGCTGAGAATCTTCTTTTTAAAGTAGGGAAAGGTGCTACCATTGCATTTAATGCATTAAATGTAGGTCGGTATAAATTAGCAGCTGCCTGTATTGGTGGTTC
>CAWVTW010000062.1:0-6741 GCA_963933175.1 uncultured bacterium | reverse complement strand
TTCCACGGCAGTTTCATTTTCCCAATATATTATTTTAATCACAGCTTTTAACTCTGTTTTGTCTTCCATCTTCGATGAAACCAAAAATATTGTTCAGGATATCTTCGGACCATTTTTTCAATGATAGTTGTATATGCTTGGATAATATCTTGAAGGCTTTTACTTTTTGGAATTACTGGTACAAACTCAACCCGATATTTATGAAGCGCTATCTGAATACAAACACCAAAAACCAAAGGTGAACCGGATTTTTGATGAAATAATGCAGCACCTTTTGGCGTGGAAGCCTGTGTACCAAAGAAATCCACAAACACTCCTTTTCGTTTTGCATCTTGGTCACTTACCAATGCCAGAATTCCATTATCAGCAAGTATATCATACATTGTATCCAGCGATTCTTTTCGATATATCTGTACAGCACCTGTTAATCCACGTTGTTCGTGAAAGAAACGATTTGCTCCACGATTTTTCTGCCTTTGAATTACACCCGAAAAAAAGGCATTATATTCACCCATCCATTTCACGAAAAGTTCCCACACACCAAAGTGGGCAGAAATCATAACACAGCCTTTTTTCTGACTCATAATCTTATCTAACACATCTTTTCCGGACACTTCAATTTCGATGCCATCCCATGATTTTGGAAAAGCAAAAAACTGGACCATGTTATGCGTAAAAAAAATATATATTTTTTTTACAAGGTTTTCCACTTTCAAGCCAGACCATCCCGGAAAAGCCCGATTCAGGTTTTTGATTACTTGTTTTTTCCGTTTAGGAATATAATTATAGAAAACACTGGCTAGTCTTGATGCAAATTGATACCGCGTTTTTGCAGACATTGCGGACATGCACTTTTTTAAGAGAATTAAAGTATAATAGGTAATTTGATGGGATGTTTTCATTACGAGCCAAGAAATTACGGATTTGGACTATCGATTTATCGTTGCATTTTTATGGATTAATTTTCCTTTTTTGTTTCCCCTACCTTCACTTTCGTATGAAATTCCAGCCTATGAGACGAAATTTATTAACCATCTTATTCTGTTTTTCAATTATATACCCCGATGTTGTTTACAGAGTCCCTATCAATGGCGTCATTGATCTCGGTCTTCCACCTTTTATTGAAAGAGCTTTGAAAGAGGCTGAAGCCAACAACGCCAAAGCAGTTATTTTTGATATTAATACCTTTGGTGGCCGCGTGGATGCCGCCACCCAGATTAAAGATGCAATTCTTAGTTCGAAAGTTCCAACTATCGCTTTTATAAATCGTCGTGCTATTTCAGCCGGTGCATTGATTTCCCTCTCCTGTGAAAAAATTTATATGACCGGAGGTGGACTCATTGGTGCCGCTACAGCCGTGGACATGTCTGGGAAAAAAGGAAGTGAAAAGGTTATTAGTTTCATGAGGGAAGAAATGGCTTCCACGGCAGAAAAACGGGGGCGTAGTAAAGAGATTGCCCGGGGAATGGTAGACGAAGAATTGAACTTTACTCACCTTTTCATTGATAGTGATTCGGTAGAAGTAACCGATATTGAAGGTAGGAAAGAAGGGAAGTTGATTTCGCTTACCACTGAGCAGGCATTAAAATATCATATTGCTGATGGGACTGCAGAAAATATGGATGCGTTGCTGGATAGTCTTGGTTATTCTGATATTGTTGTCACGGAATCCAGTGAGAATTGGTCCGAAGCGGTGGTTCGGTTTTTAACCAATCCTGTCGTTGCTTCTCTTTTAACCACCTTCGGATTTCTTGGAATTTTATTTGAACTCCAAAGTCCAGGTTGGGGTATTCCAGGGTTTGTAGGATTAACCTGTTTAGTTTTATCCTTGAGTGCATCCTATATTGCTGAGTTAGCTACTATGTCAGACATGATGTTTATCGTTGCGGGGCTAGCACTTTTACTCTTGGAGGTTCTTGTTATCCCGGGATTTGGAGTAGCGGGTGTTGGTGGAATCGGGCTCATGCTTTATGGACTTTATTTGTTATTATTACCGGAAGTTCCTGTGGGTGATGAAATTATGAATCAAACCATGGACGGGTTTTTAATTGGAATCATAGGAGCGATCATTGGACTTTATCTTCTTGGAAAAATTATGATTAAAACAAAATTCTGGGAACAACTCACTGCGCCAGACGTCCAGAAAAAAGAAGATGGCTATACTAATACATTTGGATGGGAATCTCTAACTGGAGAAAATGGGATTGCGGATTCAGACCTTCATCCATCTGGGTGGGTAAAGGTTAGTAATCAGCGAGTATTTGTGGTGAGCGAAGGAGAATTCATTGAAAAAGGCACAGAAATCAAGGTCATGTCCGTTGATGGAAACCGAATCCTTGTACGAGAATTAATTAAAGAATAAAAAAGGAGTAATATTATGCCTGTAGTCCAAATGTTAATGTTAGCGATGATCACCTTTGCGGTGATCTTAATTTTGTATTTTGTCCCTGTTGGAATGTGGATACAAGGTATCGTATCTCTTGGGTTAGGTCGGATTCGAATTGTGGACTTAATCCGAATGCGATTGCGAAAAATATCACCAAGGTTGGTCACTGATGGAGTGATCAATCTCCATAAAGCAGGATTAGTGAACATTATGCCTGACATGTTAGAAACACATTATCTCGCAGGAGGGAAAGTGCAAAATATTGTGTCTGCTTTGATAGCTGCTGATAAGGCAAATATTCCGCTCACATTTGAAACAGCCACAGCAATCGATCTTGCCGGACGAGATGTTCTAATAGCGGTACAAACTTCTGTTTATCCCAAAGTGATTAATGCACCCATGGAAGGGTTCCTTGCTGCAGTTGCCAAAGACGGGATTGAACTCAAAGCCCGTGCCCGTGTAACGGTGCGGACAAATATTCCTGGATTGGTTGGTGGTGCTACAGATGAAACCATCATTGCTCGTGTGGGTGAAGGCATTGTTTCAGCAATCGGTTCTGCAGACAATTATTCCGCTGTATTGGAAAACCCAGACAATATTTCCCGCACTGTATTAGAAAAGGGATTAGATGCTGGAACCGCATTCGAGATTCTTTCCATTGATATTGCCGACTTGGATGTGGGAAAAAATATTGGTGCATCTTTACAGGCCGATCAGGCAGAGGCAGACTTACGTGTGGCCCAAGCGAAAGCAGAAACTCGCCGTGCCATGGCTGTAGCCGAAGAGCAGGAAATGACAGCGCGAACCCAGGAAATGAAAGCCAAGGTTGTAGAGGCAGAAGCCCAAGTACCCAAAGCTATGGCGCAGGCATTCCGGGATGGCAATCTGGGAATTATGGATTATTATAAGATGGAAAATATTAAATCTGATACAGGTATGCGTGATGCCATTGCAGGCTCTGATACTGAAACATCTGACGATAATCCTGTCAAAGATAACTAAAATTTAAAAAGAAATCCTGTTTTGGATATTTCCATTCCAACACAAGTGCCCGATCAGGTATCGGATCGTTGCCTGCGGTGTTACCGCGAGCAACAATGGTATGGTGAAAATTTTCTTTTCGATTTTATCGGTGACACTAATGTTTTCGGTAAACGAATTTTGGAAGTTGGATGTGCCGAAGCAGGATTGCTCAAATTCTATCAAAACAAGGGCGCAATTTGCTCGGGGTTGGAACTCTCAGATGTTCGGTTTAATAATGCGCTTTTGTTGAATGAGCCCAATGCACTGCATCTATTTCAGGCAAATATTTGTGAACCGGATTCCTATTCAAATGAAATCATTGAAAAATATGATATTATTGTGATTCGGGACGTGATTGAGCATATAGAGGGTAAGACAACAGCCTTAGCGAATATTTTCAATTTGCTGAAACCAGGAGGAAAGTTGTTTATGTCATTTCCTCCCAAGTATTGTGCCTATGCAGGACATCAACAAACTGTCCCAACGCTGCTGGGAAAATTGCCTTATCTACATGTTTTGCCAAATTTCATTTACAAAGCATATTTGAATTTGATTAGTTGTCCTGTAAAAAAAATCAATTACCTAATATCCACAAAAGAAACTAGAATATCAATTCGTCAGATGAGAAAACTGGTAAAATCAATTGGCTACCATATAAAAAAAGAAAGTAAGTGGTTTGTTCGTCCGGCATATTCATTTCGGTTTGGATTACCAAAAATGAAAAATCCATTTTCCTGGATTCCTGGTTTGGATGAAGTGTTTTCAAATGGCGTTTTATATTTATTAGAAAGGCCGGAGATTTAATATGGAATGGCTGGGGTTACTTCTTCTATATTTGATTTCTGGATACATGAAAAAACGAAATCAGGACGCAAAGAGTCGAGATATCGAATCGGATCCGGATTGGGATATACCTCAAGATTCACCTGCCGAAGGACCACAACCCAACCTTGAGAACATGTTTAGCGATCTATTTGGACAAGCATTTAAAGTAGAACCAGAAGTTTCTCCTGCGCAGGATTCTGTAGAAGAGATTGTGGAGTCGGAGTCCTATAGTGTGCCCGAACATATTGATGAGCAATCATCTCATATTGAGGAACAGGCGGAAGCCTTTGAAGAAAATATTTATCATTCCGATTTGGCAAATCGCAAAGAGTTGCATCTTGGCAAAAAATGGGCCGAAAAGAATGCACTTCGCTCTAGCTTATTTAATTCCAATAAATCCTTGAAAAAAGCCATTATATTAAAAGAAGTGTTGGATAAACCCCTAGCATTGCGGAAATAATTATAATTACCCCAAGCGGTTATAAATCTTTTTTGCTTCCGCTGCCAGTTGTTCTTCTGCACTATTGTTATGAATCACGAAATCAGCCATATGGATTTTATCTTCATCGGGCCATTGGAGTTCGACTCTTTGGAGAAATTCATCTAAAGTGAGTCCGCCGCGGGTCATAACACGTTCCGTCCGAATTCTTAAATGGGATGTTACAACAATCACATAGTCCAAGTGTGTGTCTGCACCAGACTCATAGATCAAAGCGGCATCCACCACAAACACTTCATGATTTCCATCTGCCAACACTTTATCAAAAGTAGAATCAATTTCATTAAATACATAAGGGTGGATAATGATATTGAGCCGAAGTTGATGATCTTCATCTGAAAAAGCAATCCGTGCCAGTTTCTTTTTGTCAATCTTATTATCAGCTCCTAGAACATCTGTACCAAATTCAGCAATGAGTTCAGACTGGGCTGTATCATTGTTATTTAAAATATCTTTTGCCACAACATCCGCATCAAAAATATAAGCACCCCATTCTTTAAACAGGGTACTGACAGAGCTTTTTCCGGTGCCGATTCCGCCTGTGAGTCCAATTTTTAGCATTTTATTTTAAAACGTCTAATATTCGTTTAGTGATTTCTGGAATTTCACCAAGGCCATCCACTTCTTTCAGGATACCTTTGTCATGGTAAAAGTCTAATAACGGTGCTGTTTGTTCCCAATAAATTTTTTGGCGATTCCGAATCACATTTGGGTTATCATCGCTACGACCGGCTTCTTCACCGCGTTTGATAAGTCGATCCAACAATTCATCTTTATTCGCGGTTAAACTGATAGCGCAATCCAAATCATGTCCAATAGAGTGCATCATTTCATCTAATCCTTTGGCTTGGGGAAGAGTTCTGGGAAAGCCATCCAATATATAGCCATTTTGACAATCCGATTTTGAGATGCGTTCTGTCACAATTTCTATCAGGATATTATCAGGTGCAAGTCGCCCGAAATCCATATAAAGTTTAGCATTCTTCCCAATTACAGATTTTGCGTCAACTTCTGATCGGAGAATTTCTCCGGTAGAAAGATGCGCAATCCTCAATTCATTATTAATGCAGACTGCTTGGGTCCCTTTTCCCACACCGGGAGGCCCCATTATCAATAATTTCATTTGTTACCCAAGTTCTTAATTAAAGTAAAATACCAGCCATAGTTGCTGTAAGCCAAGAAGCGATTACTCCTCCACACATTGCCCTGATCCCCAATTTTGCTAAATCAGATTTCCTTTTTGGTGCAATGGCACTTATGCCACCTATTTGAATTCCGATGGATGCAAAATTTGCAAATCCGCATAAAGCGTATGTAGAAATTATCGCTGCTCTATCACTAATGATTCCATCGCTGATGTATCCACCCAGCGTACCAAAAGCGACGAATTCATTCAATGAAACTTTAATTCCCAGAAGGTTACCAACAGCGGTGGCATCATCCCAAGGGACACCCATCAAATAAGCGAGTGGTGAGAAAACTGTCCCGAATAACTTTTGTAAAGAACCAGGGAAATAGCCAATAAATTCACCTTTTGCGGGTGAGAGTCCAGCTGTAACATATTCAATATATTCGCCTTTAAACCAAAGTCCATCGATTAGCCCATCTATCCAATTTAAAGTAAGATCTACTACAGCAATTAATGCAATAAATCCGATAAGCATGGCACCAACATTTACTGCCAGTTTCATCCCATCGGTGATGCCATTTGATGCTGCTTCAATCGCATTTGATCCAACATATATCTCTGGTAAAGCAACATCACCCGCCGTAACTGAGTGTTCTGTTTCTGGATAAATTATTTTTCCAATAACAAGCGCTGCAGGAGCCGACATAACACTTGCTGCAATTAAATGACCTGCTGGTACTCCCATAGAAATATATCCAGCCAAAACTCCTCCCGCAATAGTAGCGAATCCCCCCACCATAATAGTAAGTAATTCAGACTTTGTCATTTGGTCTAAAAAAGGTTTTATCAATAGGGGCGCCTCTGTTTGACCGACAAAAA
>CAWVTW010000061.1:0-6796 GCA_963933175.1 uncultured bacterium | reverse complement strand
GCTACAATAGATTCAGAATATTGTTTTAATTGTTTGGTTTCCATTTTACGAAATTGCTCTTCTCCATCAAAATCAAATATTTCAGTTATAGATTTCCCAGCTGCTTTCTCTATTTCTGAATCTAGGTCTATGAATGGTTTCTGGATCTTTTCAAATAAAGATTTTCCCAAAGTAGATTTACCAGACCCCATCATACCAATTAAATAAATGTTCATTAATACTTGGCAGTTGCTCCCATGTGGGCTTTGAGTTGAGTCATTGAATCACCTCCGAACTTTTCAATTAATGTGTCAGCTAAAATAAAACATAACATACTTTCAGCAATAATAGATGCAGCAGGAACAGCGCAGGAATCGGTTCGCTCTTTGTGTGCATCCTTTTTTTCTTTGGAATGAATATCAATAGACCGAAGTGGCTTAATCAATGTGGGTATGGGTTTCATGGCCATCCGCAGAACAACGGGTTGGGCGTTACTCATGCCCCCTTCGATCCCGCCGGCGTTATTGGAATACCGAATAAATTTTTCGCCATCATGACCAATCTCATCATGGATTTCGCTGCCGAATTGTTCCGCATTGCCAAATCCACCACCAATTTCTATTCCTTTAAATGCATTTACACTCATCATTAAGGCAGAAATGCGAGTATGCAATTTTCGATCCCACTGGGTATAAGACCCAAGTCCGTATGGCAATCCTGTGGCAATGACTTCAAAAACACCTCCTACGGAATCTCCGGATGCTTTTGCATCATCAATCATTTTTATCATGGCTTGTTCAGCCTTTTTATTCAAACATCGAACAGAAGATTTATCAGCTATTGCACTTAATTGATTGGGCGAAAGTGTATCGGAGAAAGGACTTTTATCCTTTACATCGTGGATTTGCACGACGCGACTGCCTACTTCAATTCCAACATCTTCCAATAATTTTCTGCAGATAGAACCAAGCGCAACCCGCATGGTTGTTTCTCGGGCGCTGGAACGTTCCAATACATTGCGAATATCATCAAATCCATATTTTTGGACACCTGCCAAATCAGCATGTCCGGGGCGGGGGAGTGTCACAGTTCGGATTTTATCATCCACAGGAGATACGGACATTTTTTTTGTCCAGTTTTCCCAATCTTTATTTCGGACAAGAATGCCTAACGGTGCACCAAGTGTTTTGCCGTGTCTAACACCACACCAAATTTCACCGAAATCTTTTTCAATTTTCATTCGGCCACCACGGCCGTGCCCCATTTGACGTCGCGCCAAGTGAACACCAATATATTCTTCGGATATTTCCAATCCCGCCGGCATGCCGTCTAAAATACCTAAAAGGCCCTGACCGTGGGATTCACCCGCTGTGAGAAATTTGAGTCGTGTTAACATAATTCTGATTTTAATACCTTTTTAATTGGTTCCAATTTAATTTTTTCTGATATTTTTTCACCAAACCAAATGTCGGCCGATGCCAATCCTTGACCTATAAACATATCCAGACCGCCAATGGTCTTTGCACCCCTTTCCCCACCGGTTTTCAGCCATTTTGTTTCCAGTGGATTGTAAATGGTGTCGGCTAGAATTTGCCCTTTTTTGATTTCCAAATCTGGCATGGATTCTGTATCTGGCCACATCCCTAATGGTGTACAATTAACGATTAGATCTGAATTTTCACTCGAATTATTGTGTGGGAAGATTGAATTGATCCAATCCAACAATTGATCAGCTTTTGATTGTGTACGATTTTTTATTGAAATGGATTTAGCACCTAATTTCACCAATCCAAAAGCAATCGCTCGCGCCGCGCCACCGGATCCCAAGATTATACAATCTTTTCCATTTAATGAGACACCGTTTTGTTCCATTGCCTTGGTGAACCCGATCCAATCTGTATTGTATCCTTTTCCATCATGGACACAATTTACAGCACCGATGGTTTGTGCTGATTCATCCAACTCATTTAAAAATGGAATGACGGATTGTTTATAGGGAATAGTTACATTGAAGCCGTCCAATTCATTTACCTTCATAAATGAGTGGAGCGCATTTGGCATCAGATGGATTTTTTCAAATGATGCATCTAGGGCAAGTTGTCGATAAACTTCTTGGTGAAGAATAGGGCTCAGACTATGAGCAATGGGGTTTCCAATGACAGCGAATTGTTTCATTGTTTTAAATTTTCCAATACATCATAAAATTCTGGGAAGGAGATAGATGCGCATTCAGGATGATCCAAAACAACATCTCCATTAGTCACAAGTCCGGCAATAGTGAATGCCATGGCAATCCGGTGGTCATGGAATGTTTCAATATCCGCACCTTTCAATGGCGTTGGGCCATTAATGATAAATCCATCTTCCAATTCTTCAATATCAGCACCCATTTTTTTCAGGTTTTTACAAACCGCATGAATACGATCACATTCTTTTACTCTTAATTCTTTTGCGCCATATACTTTTGTTTTTCCATTAGCTTGGGTAGCAAGAACAGCGATGATGGGTAATTCATCAATTAAGCCGGGCACATCATTTTCATCAATTGTAACTCCCTTTAATGGTTGGTGACATATTTTTAAATTGTATATGAGTTCACCGGTTTCGTCCCATTGATTTAATCGCTCCATTGCGGCACCCATTTTGTCTAATGCAGCGAAAAATCCTGTGCGGGTTGGATTAGCTAAAACACGATTTAAAACAATTACAGAGTTAGGTACCAACGCTGCAGAAGCGGCAAAAAATGCGGCCGTGGATGGATCACCGGGAACAGCCAAATCAAAAGGCGAAAGAGGGGAAGTCATACTGGAAACGGTGGTGGCGAGTCCTGCGGTGGAAAGATTCGCTCCCAGCTCGGATAACATTTTTTCTGTATGATCACGAGATAAAATTGGTTCAGTGATTGATGTATCGCCACTTGCCCCAAGTCCCGCCAAAAGTAAAGCCGATTTCACCTGGGCGCTTGCAACGGGAGACCTATATTGAATTCCATTCAATTCACTTTTACGAATAGTGATGGGCAATTTGCCATCATTACTTTCGGACTTCAACCCCATTTGATAAAGTGGATCCATAATACGATTCATTGGACGAGAAGAAAGAGAATCATCTCCGATAAATGTGGCATTAATTCCTTGGCCTGCCATTAATCCTAAAAGTAAACGAGTTGTGGTACCGGAGTTGCCGCAATCCAAAGAATCTATTGGATCGGATAATTTTCCACCATTCACAACCACTTCATTTCCTTCATCCCTTATTTTAATACCACAGGCTTCTAAACATTCTCGAGTAGATTGTACATCAGCGCCGGTGGATAAATTGGATATCCGTGATTCTCCATCGGCCAATGCAGAAAACATAAGTGCACGGTGGGATATCGATTTATCACCTGAAAATGTTAATGTTCCTTTAATGACCATTCTGCTTTAGTTCATCTGCAATTAAAAATGCCAGTTCAATGGCTTGGTTTGCATTAAGGCGTGGATCACAATGGGTGCGATATCGGTCAGTCAAATCCGCTTCCGAAATATCATCCAGGCCTCCTGTACATTCGGTTACATTTTGGCCAGTCATTTCTAAATGGATTCCGCCTATACGAGATCCTTCCGATTTATGAATCTGGATATTTTGTTTTAATTCATCTATAATTTGATCGAACGGTCGAGTCTTGATACCATTGCTGCTTTTAATTGTGTTCCCATGCATGGGGTCGCAGGACCAAACAACTGTCCGGTTTTCAGTCTGTATTTTTTGAATCAGTCTTGGTAAATAAGTCTCCACTTTATCATGACCAAATCTTGTAATGAGCGTAATCCTTCCTGCTTCATCACTGGGATTTAATATATCCAGCAGTTCAATCAATTCGTCCGGATCCAAGGATGGACCGCATTTGATACCAATGGGGTTTTTTATTCCGCGACAAAATTCCACATGAGCGCTATCTTTGAATCGCGTTCGATCTCCGATCCATACGAAATGGGCAGACGTGTTGTAAACATCACCTGATGTTGAATCGATTCGTGTTAGTGCTTCTTCGTAGGGCAGTAGAAGTGCTTCATGACTCGTGTAATAACGTACTTGGCGAAGTTGAGGTGTATTATTGGAATTAATTCCTAATGCATCCATAAAATTCAAGCTTTCTTGAATCTGGTGAGCTAAATGGCGATACCGTTCACCTTGGGGACCGCTTTTTACAAACCCCATATTCCAGGAATTCACATGACGCAGATCTGCATAACCACCATCAGCAAAAGCCCGAAGCAAGTTCAAGGTGGATGCCGCTTGAGAATATGCTTTCAACATTCGCTCTGGGTCGGGCTGGCGATTATCAGGTTTAAAACTAATATCATTAATAATATCGCCTGCATAACTCGGTAGCTCAACACCATCGATTGTTTCAGTAGGACTGGATCGAGGTTTGGCAAATTGACCTGCCATGCGACCGAGTTTGACCACCGGCAAATTTGCCCCAGATGTAAGAATAACCGCCATCTGAAGAATAACTCGAAAAGTATCGCGGATATTATCTGCATGAAATTCAGAAAAACTTTCAGCACAATCACCACCTTGGAGCAGAAAGCCATTCCCTTCAGCCACATCAGCAAGTGACCGTTTTAGAGATCGAACTTCTCCCGCAAATACGAGTGGTGGAAAATTTCCAAGAGTTTTTTCAACTTCAGATAAATGGTTTTGATCGGGGTAATCCGGAATATGTTTGGCGGTAAAATTCCGCCAGCTGTCAGTCTGCCACATTTTGTAATTCCTTTAGGCGATTGTCCAAAAATGCCGTCGCTAGTTTAAGTTTGTCTATCATATCATCTGTATAAGGGTTATAAAGTTGCAGGTCTGTATAAAGCTCCCAAGTATCGTTACAAGTTTGATCTACCAAATCCAAAAGATCACGAAATCCTTGAGTATCTATGGTTGTTTTCCGGATGCCATATTCTTTCAGCATTCGTCCTAGAAAATGAGTCACACCCTGGGTTTGAGCCGCCATGCGATCGTGCTGATCTGGGGACATTTCCATCACATGGATGCCCTGATCCGTAAAAAATTGGCACCAGAAATTAAATTGATTGTGGGCATCTCTCGTATTGTTCATCATCATTTTCAGACGATTATTGGAGATGAATGAATCGGGTCCAAACATGGGGTGAGTTGCAATGATGCCGATATTTTCAGGAAGATTGTTTTCCATGATTTTAGCGGGATGTGTTTTAACAGAGCACACATCAATTATGGTTGTTCCTTCTGAAAGATGTGGAGAAATTTCTTTGACCAGCGATTCAAAGTGGCGAATCGGCACAGCAACAAAAATTACCTTTTCCTTTAATATAGATTCCAGATCCGTGAATTCCACACCGGGGAATTCCCCAATGGGTTTTGGATCGTAGGCTTTGATGTTGAATCCTTTTTGCAAAATATTGGCCAATACTTTTCCAAATCTGCCAAACCCGATAATACCGATACTATTCATGAATTTCCCAGTCTATTTACCCCGAGAAACAGGGTCAGATTATGTTTTAGATCATGGATGCTTTCCTGAAGAATCTCCAAGTTGTACAAATCTGCACAAGCCTTGTTGGCGATTACTCCAGCCGTGGGTGGAAGCTTTCCTTCGGAAAGTCTCCGTGCGGCTTCTGCTGTATCATCATCTTCAATCAATGGTCGCGTCCAGAAATGCTCACTCAAATAATCCTTACATTGCCGCAGCGCTTGCTGGTGAGAATGAATTTCTGTCACATCTCCTACATGCATTCCGGCGAGTCCTAACAAGTTTTGGATAATGGGAATATGAAACATTTCAATAATGTTGCATCTGTATTTTGCCAGCGCTTCAACACTTTCAATTACCACACCGCCTTGTGCATTCTCCATGGCAAAAATACCATAATTTGTTTCGCCATTTTCAACACCAGCCAATACGTGTTCTGATGAAATTTGGTAAACAATTTCTGCACCTTCAAGTCCGTGATTATGGGCAAACTTGGCAGCAGCCTGTTCTGAAAAACTGCCTTTTCCCCCTTGGATTCCTATTGTCATCATATTATTCCTTTTAAACCTTGAATTAAAATTTTTGTTGTTTCCACGGGATTTGAACTTCCATTCATATTCTTAATAATGGCGGATCCCACCACCGCACCATCTGAATGCTCATTAAACCAAACTACATCATCCCGGGTGCTGATTCCAAAACCCACCACAAATGGAGAAACACTATTTTCTCGAACACGATTCAAATATTCTTGTAATGCATCTTTCGATGCCAAATCATTTCCGGTGATTCCCAAAATACTTACGGCATAGATAAGATCACCAGCCAATGCTGATATTTTTTGGATGCGCTCATTCGGTGTGTTGGGTGCCACCAATAGAATGGGAGAAACGCTTTTGAACTTTGCCAATTCACAAAAGGGCTTCGCTTCTTCTAAGGGTAAATCTGGCAAAATGATCCCGTCAACACCTGATGATATACAATAATCCAGAAATGTCTCATGCCCCATTTTTAAAATTGGATTATAATAACCCATAAGTGCAATGGGAACATCTGTTCTCTTGCGAATTTCAGTCACTTGTGCAAATATCTTTTTGAGTGTTATTCCATTGTCCAATGCTTGTTGGCTAGATGCTTGAATAATGGGGCCATCTGCTTGTGGATCCGAAAAAGGAATACCAATTTCAATCATATCTGCCCCGCTATCAGCCGCCGCACAAACTAAATCTATTGTTGAATCCAATTCTGGGTAACCAGCAGTAAGAAATGGAATGAGCTTTTCTTTTGGTTCGCTGAATAGTTTTTGGATGCGGTTCATAACTT
>CAWVTW010000060.1:0-6807 GCA_963933175.1 uncultured bacterium | reverse complement strand
TTCCCAGAAAGCAGCATATGCATTGTTAATGGTATAAGACCGAAGGGCATCTTCCACACTAATCTTTTCATTCGGGTACCATCCGGATGGATTTTTCCCATCCCTGGTATGGCGAGTGATGGCTGCATAAATACCTGTAACTGGATTAAAAGGTGCAACAGTCCAGTCTGACCCAAAAGTAAGATTAGCACCACTCTCGATCAGTGTTTTAAATACATAAGTTCTAGATAATCTGTCATGTTCGATGCGTTTATGAGCCCAGGAACCATCGTCAAAAATATGATAAGGCTGCATAGATGGAATAATATTTTCTGCAGCAAAACGGGACACAGCAGATTTGGAAAGATGTTGGGCGTGCTCAATTCGGCACCTCCTATCCTTTTGACCAAACTCTTCTTTTATTGATGCAAATTCATCCAAGATCCAATCATTCGCCTGATCACCAATAGCATGGACCGCATGCTGAATATTGGCTTTGTCCGTTTCCCGCAAAATATGTTTGAATTCGGTGGTATCTTTGAGAGTAATGATTCCTACTGTAGGAAGCTCTTCTTTTTCGGATGAAAAAGTATCATTTAAATATGGTTTATGCATCCAAGCTGTCCGGGAGCCCAAGGATCCATCCATCATACCTTTAATACCGTCCCATCGGAGCCATTCATCTCCGGGACCATTATTTTGTACATTTCGGATAATTTTTTTCCAATTCGTGTACCAAGGATATATCTTAATTCGAATTTTTAAACGTCCATTTTTATAGTTACGTTTATAGGTTTCCAAGGATTCCCAAGTCCCCATATCATGGATCTGCGTGATTCCCAAAGAGAGAGCAAATTGCATGGCCGCATCCAATGCCTGATCCATCTCTTCAATTGAATGCTCAGGGACAACATTATTTACCAGTGCCATAGCTTCATCTTTTAATATACCGGTGGGACTTCCTTGGCTATCCTTTAACACAATACCGCCAACTGGATCAAGTGTACTGGAGTTGATTCCTGCCAATTCCAAAGCTTTACTGTTTGCCAGAGCCATATGCCCATCAAGGCGACCTAAGAAAACAGGTCTATCCAGCAGAACATCATCGATCCAGGATTTATCAGGATAATTACCTCCCCATAACTCGTGATCCCAATCGCCTCCTTGCATCCATGCACCTTGTGGGAGAGATTCCGCATGGGCCACGATCCGCTTCTGAAATTCAGCTTTATTATCCACATCTCGAAGATCTACGCTGGAAAGCTGAAATCCACCACTCATGAAGTGTACATGATTATCAATCAAACCAGGAGTGACGAAGCGCCCCATTAAATTTATCTTCTCAGTTTCCGGGCTAGCCATTTCCAAGGTTTCATTGTCATTTCCAACGAATAGAATTTGTTCATTTCCTACTGCAAGAGCTGATGCTGACGGGTTTGATAAATTTCCTGTCCAGATGACACCATTATAATAAATTTTTTCAACTTTTGGTGCGGAGCACGCACAGATAAATAAAAGCAGAAGTAGGATATTTTTCATAATAATTTTATTAGTTAGCTTATAAATTTTTGAATTGTTGAGTCTTTTTAAATGCAGTTGAGAACTCAATAGTTAACAACACAATTTACAGTCTAATTTTAGTGATATGAAAATTGGCAATATTCATATTGAAACTCCGATATTTCTCGCCCCCATGGCGGGTGTCACCGATTACCCATTTCGAATTTTATGTAACGAAATGGGGGCTGGGGTTGTGTATTCAGAATTTGTATCCGCTGATGGCATCATCCGTGAGAACTCTAAGACATTAAGCTTAATTCGATTCGAAGAAGCAGAACGACCTATTGGAATCCAGATTTTTGGGAGTGACCCCGAAACCATGAGCCAAGCAGCCAAATACGTGGTGGATACCTTTCATCCCGATATTCTCGATATTAATTATGGATGTCCCGTCCCAAAAGTAACCAAAAAAGGCGGCGGATCCGCGGCACTTCAGGACTTGTGTTTAATGGATGATATTACTGCAGCAGTTGTTGAGTCAATTCCTGAAGTACCTGTCACTGTTAAAATGCGAATGGGATGGAATCAAACTTCAATTGTTATTCCGGAAGTGGGCCAACGATTAGAAAAAATTGGGGTGAAGGCAATTGCCCTTCATCCCAGAACCACAAAACAGCGGTATACCGGAAAAGCAGATTGGCATTATATCAAACTCTTAAAAGAATCCTGTTCAATTCCCGTAATTGGGAATGGAGATGTTTGCACAACCGATGATATGATGAGGATGTTTGATGAAACCGGCTGCGATGCGGTGATGGTTGGACGGGCAGCGCATGGAAATCCATGGTTTTTTAGGGAAGCAAAAGCCCGGTTCAATGGTGAGCCAAATCCGGCTACTCCTTCCCTATTAGATATTTCCAATATGTGCAGTCGGCATTTTGATCTATTATTGGAAAATCGTGGCGAAAGAATAGGTTCCAATTTGATGCGCAAACATTTCTCCAATTATATTAAAGGATTTCCCGGTGCATCCATTTTTCGACAAAAATTGGTCACTGCGCCCAGTCTTCCAGAAATGCGATCCGCTTTAAATGAGTTTATGGAAGCAGCTCAAAAAATTGAATTGGAATTAGTGTAACCCGGATATCATAATTTAAAAAACACCACAACTCATTTTATTCCTAATCCAAATTTTCAATCCTTATCTTGCCCTACTCTCTATCTTGTGCTATCAATGAATGACCGGTAATTTTCTAAGCCTTTTTCAATTTAATTTTATTCATTAGAGATATATTCTATGACTCAAATAACAAAAGCAGTAAACGAGCCCATCCTATCTTTTGCAGCCGGATCCCCAGAACGAGCCAGCCTTCAAGCCAAATATGATGAAATGGCCACACAAACAATCGAGATTCCCCTTATCATTGGCGGACAAGAAATAAAAACCGATGATACGGGAAATTGTGTTATGCCCCATGATCATCAACACGCTTTGGCTACCTATCACAAAGCAGGAGAAACTGAAGCAAATCAAGCCATTGATGCAGCCATGAAATCGTGGAAAACTTGGTCAACAACAACATTGGAAGAAAGAACCAAAATATTCAGAAAAGCAGCTGAGCTATTGCAAGGTCCGTGGCGGGATACCATCAACGCCGCTACTATGCTGAATCAAAGTAAAAATGCATTTCAGGCAGAAGTTGATGCAGCCTGCGAATTGATCGATTTTTTCAATTTTAATGCGCAATACGCAGAGGAGATCACTGCCAAGCAACCGTTGATCTCACCGGAAGGCATGCACAATCACTTGGAGTATCGACCACTGGAAGGTTTCGTATTTGCCATCACACCTTTCAATTTCACATCCATCGCCGGTAACCTTCCTTCTGCTCCCGTACTCATGGGAAATGTGGCTTTATGGAAACCGGCATCAAGTGCGGTTCTGCCCTGTTATTATTTAATGAAAATGTTGGAAGAAGCTGGTTTACCAGCAGGCGTGATCAACTTTATCCCAGGATCTGGTGGAAAAGTGGGAAATCCTGTTTTATCCAATTCGAATCTGGCTGGAGTACATTTTACAGGATCAACCGCCACCTTTCACCATATTTGGAAAACCATTGGCTCTAATATTGACAAATATAAAACCTATCCAAGAATCGTAGGTGAAACCGGTGGAAAAGATTTCTGTCTGGCTCATGAATCCGTTGGTTTGGATGAATTATCTACAGCCATGATCCGTGGAGCATTTGAGTACCAGGGACAAAAATGCTCAGCCATGTCTCGGGCGTACATTCCAACTACGATTTGGGATGACTTAAAGAACAAATATTTGTCGGAACTCGAGACAGTCAAAGTGGGCTCC
The DNA here is from genome assembly GCA_963933175.1 of uncultured bacterium. Classification (GTDB taxonomy): domain Bacteria; phylum Fidelibacterota; class Marinisomatia; order Marinisomatales; family UBA1611. Next base: position 2,966 of record CAWVTW010000060.1, on the reverse strand, counting down.
CCAAGGGATTTTACGAATTTCATGAATGCTGTAATTGATAAACCCGCTTTTGATTCAATCGTGTCTTATATTGATTATGCCAAGGAATCGGATGATGCTGAAATCATTTCCGGTGGGACATATGATGATTCCAAAGGCTACTTCATTCAGCCCACAACTATCCTGACAACTGATCCCCATTTTAAAACCATGGAAGAAGAAATTTTCGGCCCCGTTCTAACAATATACCTTTATGATCCCACCGATTGGGATTCTATCATCGATCTCGTGGATTCTACCTCACCTTATGCTTTGACTGGATGTATTATGGGGAAAGATAAGGAAGCTTTAGATGAAGCTAAGGATCGTTTGACCCATTCTGCCGGAAATTTTTATATTAATGATAAACCTACTGGTGCTGTTGTGGGTCAACAACCATTTGGTGGTAGCCGTGCTTCAGGGACCAATGATAAAGCCGGATCCGAATTGAACCTTTTACGATGGCTTTCTCTAAGAACGGTGAAAGAAACGTTTGAAACGCCCACAGATTATCGTTATCCATTTTTACAAGAGGATTAATTGAGCTCTCGCACAGCCATGATCGCCATGGGCGGTAATTCTCTTTCCCCCAAAGGCGAAGCAGGTACAATCACGCAACAATTTTCACACACACGAGAAACGTTGGATGGTATCGGCAATTTTATTGAACGTGGTTACAATCTCTGTATTAATCATGGGAATGGCCCCCAAGTTGGGAATGAACTTTTGCGTATGGACCTGACGCATGAAAAAGTTCCGCCTCTACCTTTGGGCGTTTGTGTTGCTGGAACTCAGGGTACAATTGGCTATATGATACAACAGTCATTACAAAACAAATTACGAGATATGAAAATAGATCGTGAAATTGTGACCCTTGTTACTCAGGTTATCGTTGATAAAAATGATCCATCTATTAAAGATCCATCAAAATATGTAGGCGTTCGTTATGATAATGATGAAATAAAATTATTAGCCAAAAAATTTAACTGGAGTGTCAAAGAACAAGAGCCGGGACAGTGGCGACGTGTGGTACCATCTCCCATGCCGGAATATATTATGCATGGAGAATCAATTAAGGCTTTGGTGGATCGTGGAACTATCGTGATTGCAACCGGTGGGGGTGGAATTCCAGTTTTCAATGACTCTTCTGACCATCTTGAAGGGCTTGATGCGGTGATTGATAAAGACTATGTAGCCGCAAAACTTGGACGAATTCTTCGTGCGGAAGAGTTGTGGATCATTACCGATGTGGATCATGTGTATAGTAACTTCGGCACTTCCATACAAGAAGCAATTCAATCTTTAACACGGATAGAAGCAGAGAGATTGTACAATAAAGGTGTCTTTCAACAAGGAAGTATTGGTCCCAAAATTCGGGCAGCTATCCATTTTTTGAAATACCACGGTAAAAAAGTGATTATAACATCGATCCCCTGCATCCAGGATGCGTTAGACGGAAAAGCAGGGACAGAAATAAGGAATGAAGCATGAAAATTCATGAATATCAGGCGAAGAAGATCTTCGCCAATTTTGGAATGCCTGTTCAGGATGGCTACGTCTTTGAAAATATCGAAGATGCAGAATCCACCATTAGAAGAGTACAAAAAGATTTCAATACTGAAGATGTGGTTGTAAAAGCCCAAATTCACGCAGGTGGACGCGGAAAAGGCGGTGGTGTGAAATATTCACCCAATTTTGATAAAGCAATGCAAAATGCTAAAAATATCTTAGGCATGAATCTAATCACACATCAAACCGGTGAAAAAGGTCAACTCGTCCGTAAAGTTTACGTGACTGAAGCCTTTGACATCGCAGAAGAATATTATGCAGCCATTACTTTGGATCGCGGAAAAGGCATGGATGTTTTCATGATATCATCTGAAGGTGGCGTTGAGATAGAAAAAGTTGCCAGAGAAACTCCGGAAAAAATTATAAAGGTCTGGATTGATCCACTGTTGGGAATGAAATCATTTCAAGCCAGGAAACTAGCTTATGGACTCGATCTGTCTGGCGATGCACTTAAAGCAGCCATGAAAATATTTATGCAAATGTATCACGCCTATCAAAGTATAGATGCAACTATTGTGGAAGTAAACCCACTTATTCTCACCACTGATGGACGTGTCGTTGTTTTGGATGCCAAAGTAAATCTGGATGACAATGCCCTTTTTCGTCACAAGGACATTTCAGACATGCGCGATTTTGATGAAGAAGATCCCATGGAAGTTGAAGCACGCAAATTCAACCTGAATTATATTAAACTCGATGGCAATGTGGGCTGCATGGTAAACGGTGCCGGACTAGCCATGGCTACCATGGATATCATTAAACTGGCTGGCGGAGAACCGGCAAACTTTTTGGATGTGGGCGGATCTGCTTCTGCAGAAACAGTAAAAAACGGCTTTCGTATTATTTTATCTGATGAGAATGTAAAAGCAGTTTTGATCAATATTTTTGGAGGTATTGTTCGCTGCGATCGCGTGGCCAATGGTGTGGTCCAAGCAGTAAAAGAATTGGGACTGAAAGTACCGGTTGTAGTTCGTCTGGAAGGAACCAATGCCGAAGAAGCTCAAACCATTTTAAGCGAATCCGGCGTGGATATTATTCCTGCAGTCGGTATGAAAGATGCTGCTCAAAAAGTTGTTAATGCAGCCTTAGGCAATTAGGAGATTTGAAATGTCAATTTTAGTTAATAAAGATTCAAAAGTTATTGTCCAGGGAATTACCGGCTCAGAAGGTCAATTCCACACCGGGCAAATGTTGGAGTATGGGACCCAAGTTGTTGCAGGTGTTACACCGGGGAAAGGTGGACAACAAACGTTGGATAATCGTGTACCCGTTTTCAATTCAGTTGAAGAAGCGGTAAAACAAACCGGTGCGGATACATCTATAATTTTTGTTCCTCCACCCTTTGCTGCGGAAGCTGTAATTGAAGCAAGTTATGCCGG
>CAWVTW010000059.1:0-7291 GCA_963933175.1 uncultured bacterium | reverse complement strand
CCTCCAACTGCCGGTTTAGGAGTGGCATGGGTCAACTCAGGCGTGACAAATATCCAAGGAAGGTACAGTACTGGGATGAAATCATCTCAGATGCAAACAGGTGAAAATGCTATCATGATCACTTTTGCGCAAAGAATTCTCCCCTGGATTTCATTTGGTGCCAATTTCAAGATTCTTCGGCACGATCTTCCCATTACGGAATCAGACCAATTAACCGGTTCAGGTATTGGTTTTGACATTGGGATTATAATCAAAACGGGGCAATTTAATACATTGGGTATCATGGTTCAGGATATCAGTTCCAATTACCAATGGGACACGGGAGACGTCTATGCCGAGGGCAGATTGTACAAAGATGAATTTCCCACAATTTACAGGATCGGGTCCCGAACAAATATTAAAGGACTGATCGTAGTAGGCGATATTGGGTTGATTACGAATCATGATACGTTTGCTAGCGTGCTCCCTCGCTTGGGCGTTGAATACGGATTTTTGGACCAATACTATTTCCGCGGAGGCTATGGAAACGGAAGGACTGCGTTTGGGCTAGGGTACGAATATGGTTTGTTTAAAGCTCACGATTCTCATATAGATTATGCATTCTCCATGGATTGGACCGCCCAAACAGCCCATACAATTTCTTATGCATTCAGTTTTTAAATTATTTCTAATACTGCTCTTCCCATTATATGGATTGGGAACACAATTTCTGGTTCTGCCAACCCATGCGGAAGAATTAAGCATCGGAAGTCACCCAACCATGAGTGGCATATCATCCGTTAACCCTGCCCTTTTTTCTGTATCGCTAAATCACCCTGGCCTTTCAATAAGCCGTGGTATTTGGCTTGGGGATGTTACATTGACTCACTTAGGATATACTCAGCCAGCAAAAGGGAGAATATTCCATTTTAATGCGAAATATTCCGGATTATCTGATTTGGAATTCAGGGACGCTGTGCCAGTTGATGATGCACTATCAACTTTCTCATCCTATGGTGTTTCCATGAATGGCGGGTTTTCTGTCCAGCGTGAAAAACAGAAATTTGGTATTTCTTTTTCATATATTTTTATGGGGCTCTATACGGAAACAACTTCAGGATTCGGATTAAATTTGGGATACGCTAGAGATATTGCTAAAGGAATTAAGTTGGGTATATCCATTCAAAATTTGGGGATAATGTCAAAGCTTTCCAAAGAAGCGCCTTCCCTTCCAACTCGGATGATTGGCGGAGTTTCCAAGCAAATCATATTCAATGATTATCGGAATACCGTTTATTGTTCCGGAGAATGGAACCAATCAGCCTCTACAGGAAAGTTCTATTTTGGAAATAATTTTCGTTGGGATCGGCTCAGTCTCATGGGTGGATTTTCCGCATCCAAAAATGTTGTTGAATCTTCGGCTGGTTTCGGTATCAATCTGGGGCAATACGAAATCACCTATGGTATCCAATTTGGTTCGCAAAACTTGGGTACACCCCAAATATTAACTTTTCAATTCCGACTTCCATGAAGAAAGATAAATCCCGCTTTTCTGTCAATTACATTCTGATTGGTATCATTGTTGTGTTATTATTCTTCCTGAAGAGAATGGATGATCGTATATCAGTATTGGAGAAACGGGAAACCGATGTAGAAAAGGTTGAATTAAAAAAAGAAAAAACACCCCATAAACTAATTCCAGTAGTATCTCCACCCACCTTGAGAGGTACAATTGGGATCGTCATTGATGATTTTGGGTATAGAAATGATGATGTCTCCGATGGATTTCTAAATTTGGATGTGCCTTTAACATATGCGGTCATTCCCGGACACGAATACAGCAAATCCTTTGGAGAAAAAGCTATTGGCAGAGGGTTTGAAGTCATCGTTCATATGCCCTTTGAAAACCTTGCGAATAAGGGCGGTGAAGAAAGTTTTGTGTTATCCACAACAATGGATAGCGAAACCATCCAAGAGCGAGTGCAGGCTGCCTTGGATGAAATTCCATCTGCCATCGGGATGAATAATCATCAAGGGTCAAAAGCATCGGCAGATCAGCATGTTATGTCCAACGTGGCGAGAGTGTTGAAGAGAAGGAATTTATTTTTTGTGGATAGTCGGACAACAACAGAAACTGTAGCGGAATCCACTATGGAAGCGTATAAAGTTCCCACAACCAGGCGGAATATTTTTTTAGATAATGAAGATGATGAAGGAAAGATTCATGCGCAACTTATTAAATTGGCAGAAAAATCAGAAGAGTGGGGTGCGGCTGTTGGCATTGGTCATGTTAAGCCAAAAACTTTGAAAATATTAGAGAAACATATTCCTGAATTACAGAAAAAAGGGTACAAATTCGAGTTCGTCTCGAAAATGCTTCATTAAAATAAATGCCCATCCTTTGCAGAGTTACCCGTGGTGATTTGACCGAAAGCATCCACGTTGTTTTTGCGGTTGCTGTCGATGAGACTGGAACTGTATTTTACTCTACCGGTGACCCTTACTATCTCACTTGCATCCGGTCTTCTTTAAAACCTTTCCAGGCTGCAGCTGCTGTAAAAGCTGGTGCTGTGGATGCTGCCGGGTTTTCTGATGATGAACTAGCCATGATGTGTGCTTCCCATAACGGTGAGGATATTCATGTGAAGACTGTTCAATCTATGTTAAATAAGCTTGGTCTCTCCACTCTTGATCTTGAATGTGGTTCTCATTTTCCATCTGACAAAATCACACGTCACAAAATGATAAAAGAAGGAAAAGCGGCAGAATCAATTCATAATAATTGCAGTGGAAAGCATGCAGGTATGCTGGCATTGGCCAAACATTTAGGGCTAGGTATTAATGGGTATATTCAGAAGGAACATCCAGTACAAAAAGAGATATTCAATCTGGTGCATGAATTAACAGGATTGGAGAATATTCCGACAGAAACAGATGGTTGTTCTGCGCCAACTCCATTTATGACTTTAGAAACCATTGCCCGTCTTTTTCAGAAATTAGCTTCGGGAGAAACGTTGGAGTTAAATAGAGTTTTTGATGCAATGTGCGCAAATCCCGTTTTGGTGGGTGGAACAAATCGTTTTGATTCTTTATTTATTGAAGCACTTGCGGGGCGCGGCATTACAAAAGTTGGTGGTGAATCTGTTCGGGGCATCTCAATAAAAAAACCAAGTGGTGGTAGCGTAGGAATTGCCTTAAAAGTATTAGACGGAAACTTTCGAGCCATGCCCATTGCCACTATGAGATTATTGGAACATTTAGAATTATTAAATCCTGTAGAACTTGAAAAATTAGATAAATTCAGAACGAACATTTTAAAAAACCATAACCAACTTGAAATCGGCCGGATCGAGGTATTAATAGAGTCTTAAATGAGATTATTAGTTTTTTATTTATTTAGTATAGTTCTCCATGCATCTACAGTCCGGATTATGACATATAACTTGCTGAACTTTCAAGATGAGAATGATCGGGAAGCTGATTTTATTTCCATATTGGAATTTGTGGAACCGGATCTGATTGTTGCTGAAGAAGTTGTGGGCCAAACCGGGTTTAGTCATTTTAAGTCTGATGTGCTTGACATTTACGAACCAGGAGAATGGACGAGTGCACCCTTTTCCAATCAAAGTGCACAGCAGGATATTGCTCTATATTATAAACATGAACATTTTTCTTTTACCAGTACATCCACAATTAATACCGCTTCTTCATCAGGGTTAAGAGATGTAGTAGAATTTGTCATGGTTCATGAATCGTCAGGTATTGAGTTCAATATTTATGGCGTTCATCTAAAGGCAAGTTCTGGAGATCAAAACGCCCAACAAAGATTAGCTGAAGCAACCATATTGAGAGACTACTTAAATATGTTGCCTGCTGGTAGTGAATTTATTGTAGCAGGTGATTTTAATATTTATTCTAATAGTTCTTCTTCCGAGCCGGCATTTAATATGCTGACCGGTGATGCTGACAATAACAATGGTAGGTTATTTGATCCTATTGACCGGATTGGCCCTTGGCACAATAACAGTTCCTATTCGGACGTCCATACTCAATCTCCAAGGACCACACAATTTGGTGGGGGAGCTAATGGCGGAATGGATGACCGCTTTGACTGGCTCTTTGTATCTGAAGTTATCCTGGATGAATCATCAGAAATGCGCTATGTAGAAGATACTTATTGGGCCGTGGGGAATGATGGCAACCATTTCAATGATGCCATTAATGATGGTAATAATACATCTGTCAATGATGAGATTGCAGATGCGCTTCATGATGCATCCGATCATTTACCGGTATATATGGATGTGTGGTTTGATGACCTTGTTTATACGGACCAAGGCATTGTGATAACAGAGATTATGCCGAATCCTGCCGCTGTTTCAGATTCCTATGGTGAGTGGTTTGAAATCCACAATACAACCGATTCCACCATTGATATTGATGGTTGGATAATCAAGGATGGTGGGAGTGAGGCTCACACCATAACGAATGTTGATATGTCTGTTCCAGTGATGCCTGGTGATTATTTTGTTTTCGTCCGTAATGCTGATTCTACATTGAATGGTGGTTTAATAGCTGATTATGAATACAGCGGGTTTTTGCTTTCAAACAGCGAAGACGAAATCATTTTAATGGATGGCACCGGCGCCATTGTAGATGAGGTTCATTATAACAACTCTTGGGTCTTTGGTAGCGGGGAATCCATGGAGATACATGATTTGAACACGGATAATAATGTAAGCGAAAATTGGTTTGAAGCTACACTAGCCTATGGTAATGGTGACCTTGGTTCACCGGGATCCTTCTACGATGGAACTGTTTCTGTAGATGATGAGAAAGCAATTTTAACGTATTTCCAATTGGCCCCACCTTACCCAAATCCCTTTAATCCAATTACAACCATAAATATTCATGTAGAGATGGAACATGCAACGTCTCTACAAATATTTGACATGAATGGTCGGGTTGTGGAAACATTGATGAACAATGAATTATTGCATCCGGGATATTACAAATTACAATGGAATGCAACCCAGCACGCCAGTGGAGTTTATTTTATTCAACTCACTAATGGAATGTCATCCCAAATCCAAAAAGCCGTCCTCATCAAATAAATGCGTTTTTTGATCAATCTTATTCTTTTTTTTGGCTTATTGTTCGGACAAGAAAGATCGCAATATAAAATTCAAACTGCAGCAGATGAATATGATAAATACACATCTGTGGGAAACCTGGGATTGACAATCACCAATTATGGCATTCTTGGAAATGGATGGAATCGAATGGAAGATGGCAGCATTCATCCATCCTGCCAATATAAGCAGCATACTGAAATCGCCCGGGAACAGATTGAACATTTCTCCTATTGCGGACTATGGGTCGGCGGTATTGTAAATGGTCAGCGAAGGGTGTCAACAGCTATCGTGGATGGTGTATTTGATGCTGGAGATGAGGGATTTGAATTATTTGCAAATTCTCCCATTACGATCCAATCTTCTATCTCATCCACTACGCAGGATTCCATGGCAAAATATTATTCACCATACGCTGTATCACACCAAGATATGATTACCGATTTTAAAGATTATGGTGATTCTCCCGGGGATAATTTAGGAATTCAAGGTCACTCACCTCTAGGGCTGGATATTCATTTGGAATCTTATGCTTGGAATTACTCTTATGCTGACGCATTTGTCATCCTGAAATATACTTTCACCAATGCAACTGAAGATACTATTCAAGATATTTATGCCGGGATCTGGGCCGATGCTTCTGTGGCGAATTTTAATTACACAGACATATATACCCCCGGAGGCGGTTTTTCCTGGAGCGATAATTTAGATGGCTTTGATGAATCTGAAGATGGTGCAGGATTTGAAAGAGCCATTGGATATCAGTATGACGCAAATGGGGATGACGGCTGGACGGAATCTTATCTAGGCCTTTCTGCCTTGGGAAGCAATGTGCCCTACAATTATTTAAATACAAATTATTTTCAATGGGTTTGGACAAATTCAAACAATAGTGATTATCCTGCTTACAGTATGCCACTGACAGATGAAGAACGATATGATAAAATGTCTTCATCCGTTCCAAAAGGCTCTGGCCCTGATTATACATCTGAAGGGTACCCTGGATCTGAAAATAGTTGGCTCTTTTTAGTTTCAGCTGGACCTGTCGGGTCGCACCATAATGCGGATACCACATCCTGGACATTGGGGCCCGGCGAATCCTGCCATATTGCTTTTACAGTTGTCTGCGCGCTATGGACGCCGGGAATTGGAGGCAATTCTCATGCCCAGCGTGGAAATTTACATGTGAATTATGATTGGGCACAAAAAGCCTATGACGGGGAAGACAAGAACCGGAATAATCAATTGGATGAAGGTGAAGACGGAAATAGCAATGGTGTGATTGATCGTTATATCCTTCCCGCACCACCGCCGTCTCCTAATATGGAAGTAGTAGTTGAATCGGGAAAGGTGACAGTTTATTGGCAGGATGGTGCAGAATCTTTTTTAGATCCAATCAGCCAGGAAGCAGACTTTGAAGGATATCGGATTTATGGTGCACGTAAAACAGCCAATGATGATTTAGGTGAATTTTCTTTATTATTGGAAACTGATCTTAAAAATAATGTTGGATATAACACAGGGTTTTCAACGATTCAGATCACAGATCAATTTGGTGAACCGGATAGTCTGCTCGTAAATGACACTTATTATCAATATAAATTTGAGAATGCAAATATCAAGGATGGATGGTTAAATTATTACGCTGTTACAGCGTATGATCAGGGAGATCCTGATGCAAATCTTGAAAGTCTGGAAAGTTCGATTTATTCAAATCGGGTTTATGCTTTTCCAGGTAAAGCTGCAGCAAAAGAAAATGATTGGGTTGGTGAACCGACCGTTTATCCAAATCCATTTAAGGGACAGGCCCTTTGGGATGGCTATGGTAGCCGAAGCAAAATGCTATGGTTTCGAAATTTACCAAATGAAGCTGAAATTCGAATCTTTTCCCTGGCTGGAGATTTGGTAGATATCATTCAACATGAGGAATCATACAATGGCGCAGATATTGCTAACATTGATGCTCAAAAAAATCCATTAATGGCAGGTGGCGAACATGCGTGGGACCTGATTACTATGCATGACCAAGCCACTGCATCTGGCCTTTACTTGTTTACAGTTGAAGACAAAGACTCTGGCCAGATCAAGGAAGGGAAATTTTTGATCATTAAATAAAGCCCTTAAAAAAAGCTTTAATTAACAACAAAGGAGAAACAAATGAAAAAATCGATATTAATCAT
>CAWVTW010000058.1:0-7402 GCA_963933175.1 uncultured bacterium | reverse complement strand
CCAATTTCTGATCCAGAGACGAATAAAAAACTTCCACTTTCTAAAAAAGATTTCACTAGGGATTGCTCTGTGCTCGTAAAGGTACTGGTGGATGTCCCCTCTTCGCCAAGAATCCAATCAACATAATCATAATCAGTTAACGAAATATTTCCATCTATCACTGCTTCATTGGATGCCGAATCAAATGAATACCCTGCTGTATGTAGTGCACTGCCATGTTGGCGAATAAAATCAAATGTATTATTTGTCCCTGCCATTCGATCAAATCCATTAACAATTAAACAAGAAATTGGCTCATCCGTTGGAACCACACCCAGCATTTCAGTCTGTTCACTGTTTCCAAAAATATTCTTTGCAACAATGGTAAGAAAATACGTTTCGTCCTCTATTAATCCACTCATAGTGATCGGCCTTTCGGTAAAAATGCCTAAGGTATCGCTGTCATTTTCAATTTCAAGATAATCTCTTATTACAATGTATTCTTCTGCACCATTTGCGCCATTAAAACTAATTTGAATTTCACCGCCCCCAATATTTATAATAGATAGATCAGTTGGAGAAGTGGGAGGTAGTCCTCCACTAAATTTGGCATAAAGGAGTTCCCACAGTTCCGGGTTGGTACCGTCGTAACCCAATGCCCACATGCCGATACCTTTCAGATCATGATAAAGCGCAAAATCATATTTCAATGAAAGAGAAAGGCTATCATCATACCACCCTTGATTCCAGTTTGAATCTTGATAATAATACCAGGGGGTTTGGGAAGATTCATGCCATTGTTTTCCATAGGAAAGGGCAAGTGGTTCCATTTCAGAGTATGTTTTTGAAACTCCAGTTCCAGTAGTTGCTGCACCTGGTGCGCTAGATGTAGCTGGCCATTCGTAGCCATAGTAGGGTATGCCCAAGATCAACTTGTCTGCTTGAAAATTGGTTTTTTCCAAATAATCCAGCACTGTCCAGGTGATTGTGTATCCGGGGCCGGTCAAGGGAGAAACAGGTCCTGTTGTAGAACTTCCACCCCAATGATATGCGTATCCCATGATGAAGAGCCCATCACTGATTGTTGCCAATGCATTATAATCCCAGGCATCATTCCAATCTACAGCCGGCATGGCCAATGTCACTTGTGAACCAGGAATCTCAGAATGAAACGTTTCGGTAAGATCTGTAATAAATGTAACCATATTCTCTTTTTGAGAGGCAGGAAAAGATTCAAAATCAACATTAACACCATCAGCATTTCCCGCTTGCACCTGTGCCAATAGATTATCAATCAGGTTTTGACGATAGGTTGTATTGCTAAGCAAAGTTTCAATTCCACTGGAACTAAATAGTGTGACACATAAAACAACATTTGTACCGTGATCATGCGCCTCGTTGATCAGATCGGTAATAGGCCATCCGTGAAGATTCCCCAAACTGCCATTCGTGTTTGCTTCAGCGCTGAAATAGGCCAAAGTAGAAATGAGATTAAAATTATAATTCTGCCAGGAAGTCCCCATCCAATAAGGGTGATAGCCAAACACCTCTCTAGATGGTATCCGATCTCGTACAACCTTTGGTCTGATAGGGTCTATATTATCTAATCCAGGGAGAATATAATTTTGGTTATAGTATTCCAATTGGGTTTGGTGGATACTCGGAATAGTTTGACCAATTAAACAACCAGCCAGTACTATTATTATATAAACTCTAAACATCACAACCTGAAAAAATATCTTCAATTGTTTCCCGTTTTCGGATCAAGGTTGAATCTTCTCCATTCAAAAGAACTTCAGCAGCCCGAGGTCGTGTGCAAAATTGATGGGACATAGAATAGGAATAAGCACCTGTATCCATGACTGCAAGTAAATCCCCATCTGTAACATCGGGAAATTCACGATCTGTGGCAATCCTATCTGTATTTTCACAAATACGGCCCGTAATATCAACTTTATGGTTTGTTGGCGCATACGGGTTCCCCACTTTATAAATCCGGTGGTAAGCCCCATAAAGGGCAGGGCGCATTAATGTCTCCATGCCTGCATCCACGCCAATATAAGATTTATAACTGTCTTTTTTCCCTGTCACTCGTGTGAGCAAAATCCCTGTATCACCCACGACTGATTTTCCAGGTTCGATCCACAGAGCAGGTTTTTGTTCATTCCGTTTATCGAAGTAAGCATGATAATTATTTGCCACATTTTGGAAAACTTTATTGAAGTCCAAAGGTGCTTCATCATCATGGTAAGGAATTCCGTATCCACCTCCCAGACTAATATAATCCATATGGATATCTAATTCTTTTTTAAGCAACCCAACTGCTTTTAAAATTTCTTTGATGAGTTTTGGGTAATAGTCAGGATCCAATACCCCTGATCCGGTCATACATTGAATCCCAAATTTTGCAATGCCGGATTCTTTGGCGAGCCGGTATGCTTTCACAATATCATAATGAGGAACACCAAATTTAGAATTTTCACCGCCGGTCACGATTTGAGAAAAAGCCCCTTTTCCAAAACCTGGATTTAGTCGAAATGCAATATCTTTTGGGAGACCAATTTTCTTCATGCGATTAAATGATGTAATATCATCCAAATTGATATGGACTCCGTTTTCAAGTGCATATTTCAGATCATCAGGTGATTCATAATTCCCTGTATAAATACATTGATTGCCTTTTATCCCACTTTTTTTTGCCACATATATTTCACCAGGGCTAGAACAATCTGCACCAATTGATGGAATGGTGTTTTTGAGGACTTTAATTAAATGGGGATTGCTATTTGCTTTAATGGTATAACATATATGGTATGTGTCAAAGTTGTTAAAAAGTACATTATCGAGCTTTTTAATATTGTGGATTAGACGATTTTTGGAATAAATATATATTGGCGTACCGTATTGGTCAGCAAGAGAAGTAAATATTGACTTGTCTTTTATCAAATCAATTAGAGGATGTTTTGCCATATTATGAAAGAAAAGTATTAATTGTTTTTCCTTGAAAAGTCTTGATAAATAATACAAAAATTATACTGATTTTATCATAATCTAAATGAATAATATTAAAATAATCATTTAATTTAACTGCTATGAAAAAGAAGAATATTCCAAATTGAAATGGTAGGCATCAAATATATTTTTGTGATTAGTTTTTTAATCACAAGTTGTACAACACAGGCGGACCCCTTCAAATGGGTAGACACTATTCCAGATCCATGGTTGCTTTCAGAAACAGAATTTGAGTTTTATTTACCGCAATTTCATGAACGGTTCCCCAATTACCATGATCGGTTGAAAGCATTGAACCTCTGGCGGGTTGGAACGCCCTACGGTTTATTTTGTCTCGGTGAAGAATCGGGAAAAGACAATGATCCCATACTACGAGCTGATTTATCCGATTGTACTGTTCATGTATTGACATCCTTAGCCTTTGCTGAAAGTTTTACCTGGCAAAATGCACGGGATGCTATGGTGGATATTCATTATAAAATGGATGAAAATGGAGAAAAAAAACCTACTTACATTTCTCGATGGCATTATACATCAGATAGGCTCTTGCACCATGATCGAACGGTGGATATTACGTCATCTGTTGCACATGAAAACGATTTGGAAAAAGTTGAAATTGAACTCAATAAAAAACAGGATGGATCGGAGTTTTTAGATCTAAATTGGTCATCGAATGAGACAATTAAATTTATTCCAACAGTCAAGATAGCGGAAAACATATTGCTGAATTTGCCCGCTGTTAGTGGTGTAGCCTTCGTAAAAAAAAGTTATTTTAAAATGGGAATTGTGATTGCCCACGAAGGGTATTTGATTGATCAAACAAATTTGATTCATGCATCATCAGAATATAATAAAACTGTAAATGTAGATTTTTTGTCGTATTTATTTAATGATGGAGATCCAAGATTTGATGGTGTTATGTTTTATAAAATTAATCCGATATAATTAAAATAAAGAATATTTTATGACAAAAAATAATTGGTCACCTGTTGAAAAACGATTTTTTCAACGACAAGACATTCAACAACAGACAACCAAAATTCCTTATATCCTCGTTGATAATTTCCCGGATCTTGGGTTTTTAACATCCTTACGATTTCTAGAATGGGTGTCTAAGAACCCGGAAGGTGTCATTAGTTTACCAACAGGTAAAACTCCCGAATATTTTATCAAATGGACTCATAATTTTCTCAGTAATTGGGATGACAAAGATCTTATTTATCTCAGAAAAGAAAATGGATTGGATATAGATCAAAAGCCTGATCTGTCCCGGCTCAAATTTGTGCAAATTGATGAGTTTTATCCCATGGACCCTTTACAACATAACAGTTTCTTTAATTACGTGAATAATTTTTATTTATCTGGTTTTGGAATATCACAGGAAAATGCGTTGTTGATCAATTGTGCAGAAATACCATTGGTCGATGCAAAACAATGGAAAGATATTTTTCCAAATAGCACGATTGACTTGACTCTGCGCTACAGGGATCCAAAATCTGAATTGGAAAAAATGCAGCAGAGTTCCATTTATTTGATTGATCAGTGGTGTACTGAATACGAGGAAAAGATACGAAATATGGGTGGAATAGGTTTTTTCCTGGGCGGTATAGGTCCCGATGGTCATATTGCGTTTAATGTTCGCGGATCAGATCATAATTCTACCACACGGCTCATGGAAACAAACTTTGAAACACAAGCCGCAGCAGCAACAGATTTAGGCGGTATCGAGATTAGCAAGAACCGTCTTGTGATCACTATTGGATTAGCATCCATTACTTTCAAAGATGATGCAGTTGCGATTATTACAGCTGCAGGGGAAGCGAAAGCATCCATTGTGAAATATTCACTGGAAAATTTGCCTGATGTAAAATATCCAGCTACGGTTTTACAGCGATGTGAAAATAGCAGATTTTACCTGACTCATGGTGCAGCAAAATTGCTCAACGATACTGAAAAACAATATTGGGAAAACTCGAATTGGGATGATGTAAAGAAACAAAGAGCACTTCTACGACTGGCAAAAAGAAAAAATATCTTCGGGAAAAAATTATCCTTCGATGATCTTGAACATGATTCCCTTTGCAAAACTATTCCTGGGCTGGGGGAAGGTACTGTGCCGGAGATTATAGATAAAATACATGCAAAAGTTCAGCGAGGAATAAAAGATGAATCGAATCAGGTATATTACCATACAGGGCCCCATCATGATGATATAATGCTGGGGATGATGCCGCATATTATTCATTTGATTAGGGAACCCAGTAATTCCCATCATTTTGTCAATATGACTTCTGGGTTTACATCCGTAACAAATGGATTTATAACGAATATTTTATCATTTACTTTAGAATTCTTTTTGCAGGGAAAAATACAAATGACAGATTTTCCTGATTTTTTTTCCGAAGGTTATAAATTAAAATGGGATAAGGACGTTTTCCATTATTTAGATAGTTTGGCGAAAGTAGACAAAAGTGAACAAAATCGAGCTTTGGCACATCGGGTTATTCGTGGTTTGATTAAGATTTATCCTATCAAGGATAAAAATGATTTAGAAGGCCGTATCAATTCTATAATTTCTGAATTAATGCATTGTTATGATGGAGAAAAAAACTCTGTTGAAATCCAAAAATTGAAAGGGATAATTCGTGAATATGAGGAAGAACTGGTTTGGTCCAATTATGGTGTTCGTGTTCAGGATATATATCATCTTCGATTAGGATTTTATACGGGTGATATTTTTACAAAATCTCCCGAACGGAATCGAGATGTCTTGCCTATCCTGAAACAACTAAAGGAAATAAAGCCTACCGTTATTTCTTTAGCACTTGATCCGGAAGGGAGTGGGCCAGATACCCATTATAAAGTGTTACAAGCTATTGCTGACGCAGTTCGAATCTGGAATGATGAAACAGATTTATCTCATTTGCGGATTTGGGGATATCGAAATGTGTGGTATCGGTTTGATCTTGCTGAAGCGGACATCATTGTCCCAGTAACATTAAATTCAATGGCTATCATTCGATCTACTTTTATGAATTGTTATTTGAGTCAAAGAGATGCATCTTTTCCCAGTTATGAATTGGATGGCCCTTTTTGTGACCTCTCTCAAAAGATCTGGGTTGAACAGCACCAAGATCTGCAATTATTGTTAGGTAGAGATTTTTGGTATCAGAATAAGAATCCTCACCTTCGTGCCGTTCATGGTGCAGTTTATTTAAAGGAAATGGATGTGGAAACCTTCCTGACTGTTGCAAGAGAATTGGAAGAATCCATGGAAGGATTCTCTCTTTCTAAAAATTAATATTATTCAATTTTTATTTCTTTTTTAGCCATTTCGGCATCCTGAACTTTTTTGGCCAAATGGAAGATATAATAAACTGATTTTTTTATATCATCTTCTGAGCAGGAAAAACAGGTACCTTTTGCTGGCATGACACCTTCTTCACCATCCATGCCATTGAGAACACTTTCATATAATTGATCAAACCCTTTGGTCGCCAATTGCTCAAAATGTACTTTATCACGGACAGATGCAGCGCCCATACTCCCATACATATGGCAACGAAAACAGGTGGTGACCCAAACGGATTCACCCACAATAATTTCTTTTTTAGTTAGGTTCTTATATTCCTCCGAATCGTAGATATTCACAGGGGATTTTCCATCGCATCCAACCATTAGAAGAAAAATGAAAAAGAGAATTAAACGTTGCATGAGTTTCCTTATTTTTACTTATCCAATTCATCAATTTAATATGACTATTTCACAATAAAGAAGCAATAGATAGACCTTGTGAAAATTGAGTCGATATATTTGTAACACTTGAGATAATATTAAAAAATATTACCAACTTAGTGTTGCTCTGATTAGGTTTTTTCCTTCATTATGAAAACAAATCAACACTTTCATTGGGATAAAGAAGAGATTGCTAATTTATTGACCCATGGTATCGGCGCCATTGCCAGTGCTGTGGGATTGATTTTTTTGGTGTATTTTGCAAACGTAAAAGGTGGAATCTGGGAACAGGTCAGCTTTAGTATATTTGGCATTACAATGCTCATTGTATTTTTATCGTCTACCATTTATCACACAATCCGAACACCGAAATGGAAAGCAATATTTCAAATAATTGATCAATCTGCAATTTTTCTCCTGATCGCAGGATCCTATGCACCTTTTTGTTTGGTGAGCATGCGAGGCCCATGGGGCTGGTCTATCTTATCTGCTGTATGGATATTAGCAATCACCGGGATCATTTTAAAATTTTATTATCAGAATCGGTTTGTAAAACCTTTTGTGATCCTGTATGTTACAATGGGCTGGCTTTGTATGGTTGCTATAAAAGAAATGTTAGTAAAAATTCCTGAATTTTCTCTTTCGTTTATTTTCATTGGTGGTGTGTTTTACATGG
>CAWVTW010000057.1:0-7432 GCA_963933175.1 uncultured bacterium | reverse complement strand
TTGTAATGATGGGGAATGATGGCACCATAACGGTATAAGGGACACCTTTCTGAGAAACAACCATATCTGTAGCTGTTATTTTTATAGCCTCAAAAGCGTCTATATTAATCTCAATCTGGTCAGCGTAAATATATTGAAGAGAATCAATAATCGGGTTAATCATCTGAAACCATTGTTCCTGATTTAATTCTCCTTTTTCTCTAAATCTAATTTTGTTAAGGTAGTTCAAACTGGAGTTCACATCTTCCCACATTTGGGTATTCAGTTCGATGCTCCAGTCTCGGTCATAGCCCGCTCGGTAACATGCTTTAGTCACTTCATTATCACGAAGCACATCTGCAATGGCAAATCTTAACTGACCTGGGAATTCGCTATATCCCATTTTATTCTTCCGAAATACCAATGGGTGTGACTTCAGCAGTGCATGAAATTTTTCAATGGTCCATTCATTATCATTATATCGGAATAAGACCCCATTCTCATCCAAGGCAGGTTCATTGGAACTGGTAAGAATAGCCTGATCCAGTAATTCTGGGGTTTCCCATAGTGCTTGATTCAATGACTTTTGTTTTTCTGAATCAGATTTTAAATAATATATAGAAGCTTGCTTCGCATAAATATCAAAAACTTCTGGATTTAGTTCAAATGATTTACCGCTCATTAAATCTTTTACCCATTTTAAATATACTTTTCTAGATTTATTTTCAATTAATCGTTCATTAACATCTTTCCAAGTCAAAATTTGATTGGTTTCTGTGATAGCAGGTTGGGTTATCCAACCGGATACAGTCATAATTATAAAGGTATTATCTTCTGTGGAGAAGGGTCCAATTATTTGCCCTTTTTTTAGATCAGGATTAAACAATGCATCATGAATATCATCAGACTCTTTATCAAACCATGTTATCTCTCTTGAAGGAACATCTCCACCCCATAGAATGCTATTGATTGAATCTAATGTTACACCTTCCATTATTATTTTTTGAACTTTATTTACCGTTTTCAAATCTGGAAGATTTAAATAGTTTATACGGACTTTTCTTTGTGACAAAGCAAAGGCATTCTTCATTTCTTCATCAGGAATAACTGTTTTGGCATAATATTCATCCGCGTAATATTTTTGCCGCATGGCCTGTTCTTTCCGCCCGGTTAAATAGGCCTGGAAATTATTATTCTCACTGGCTGAAATAGAAGATTTCTCAAATTCTAACGCAGTCAACTTTTCTGCAATTAGAGAATTTAAAATAATCTTTTTATGTATATAATTCCCTTGGCTGCAATAAGGTGGACGAATCGTATACTCTGCTCTGCGAATAAAATCCTGAATGGTGATTACTTTATCACCAATCTCTGCAAGAATAATATTATCTGGGATTTTCTGATTCTGCGAACAACTTATAATAAAACATATAAAAAAAAGGAGTCCGTAGTGGGAGATCCTATTCATAAAATTTTATTTAAAAAGAAAGACCAATAGAATAAGCGTGCACATCACCCAAAAGACCCATGGTTTTATATGCATAGTCGATGGTAATCGTACGATTACCCAGATAATTCATTTTTAATCCTATCCCTGCTGTAGGGCCAAACTGGGTGCTGTCCATATATAGAGCTTTTATTCCACCCTTAAAACTTATTTCCCCAAATCCAGGGATTTTATTATCTATGGAACCACCAATATTCACGGATTCAGAATTATTGTTTGGATGGAGAGCATCTGCTGCTAACGTAAGTGAAAAATAATTAGAAACAATGGGTTTCAGTGCAACACCTATTCTGAATATTAAGGGCAATTCCCATTCTGATGGTCTATACTGGCCTGCAACATCACCATAATTCCCTTCCTCGTACTCTGAGATATCAATAGGTTGATAAATATCAATGCCATCATATTTCATACGGGTACCATAATTGGAAATGCTCATCCCAATAGTCATACCATCTGTATCATTCCCACTGAATGAGAAAAATTTTGTATTGACCAATACACCCAAATCAACTGCAATAGCACTGGCTGAACTGTGCCATATATTTGATTTTATATACTTTAATGAAGATCCAAATGAAAACCAGGATACAATTTTCCTAGAGAATGTTAATGTTGCAGCTAGATCCGTAGCTTTAAATGTCTCCCCTGTGCCTTCCTGGTATTCTAACGTGGTCACATCCATGTCACCATAATCAACTTGGGTAATACCCAACCCAATCGTACCAATACCTGGTAAAGGAAATGCGCCTCCCAGAAAAAGCATATCAATATCTACAATCCATGGCTGCATTATAAACATAGCAGACGGACGAGTTACATTGGCAAGTCCAGCCGGGTTCCAGTATATGGATGAAATATCGTTAGCCACAGCCACGTAGGCTTCTCCCATGGCAGAGCCACTGCCTACACCAATTTCAAGAAAATTGGCCGTTGTTGTTCCGTAACGATTGATCATTTCACCATGTAACTCGGAAATGCAGGTTACAAAAAGATAAAAAATAATTAGCAGAGTTTTATTCATCATTTGATCACCGCAAATTTTCCAAGTTTTGAATCACCGGTTATTTCCGATTCAATATGGTAAATATACATACCGGCAGCGATCTCTAAATTTTCTCGAGTAAGCATATCCCAATGGATAATACCATTATCTGGCTCATTGCTGACAATAATTTCATCTACAAGGATTCCACTTACTGTGAATATTTTAATACTACAATTTGCGGGTATATGGGTGAACATTAACCGACGACGCTGATTTAAAAAGGGATTTGAAACTTGCGTTTCCATCATGTTGGTCATGACATAAGGATTGGGCACTACCTTTATTTTGTCCATGCCGTTTTTTAATAAATCAGTGTTGATTTGATTATCTGAATTAATTGAAAAACGAATAGTATCTGTCTCAAAAAATGGACGTTTCCAGTCAACCTGGTATTCGTCGCCACTATTGGGGTATGTCTCTTCGGTCGCCAGCTGAAAATCAATAATGAATGCAGTGGCACGCCATCTGGAGCCAGAAGGTGCCCCTACAAAAAATCGGTCTTCAAACCAATCCACTGAATCATTGCCGTTCACATCATGAACCACAACATCCATAAGTTCATATTGGCCGGCTGTATCCACAAAAGAAGTATTTTGAATATAAAAATCAAGTGCAGGTTCTGTAATCTTATCAGAACCGATGGATGTGCCACTCTCATCCTTGACCGTACCCGATCTTGCCACACCCACATAGGCTGAATCATCATCTGTAAAAACAATCTGGTATTTCCAGGGCATTTTACTTCCCTCTGATCCAGATGGGGTAATCCGCATAATACCATTCCCGGTTATCCAACCGGAATTATCATAATTATATTCCGGAATTTCTACAGCAGGATCTATTTTAACCTGCATTCCATCAAAAATATCGGTGGAAACTGTTCCAGATGGATTTAGTGTCCAATAGTCAAGTGTATCCCTATATATAAAATTAGTACCCACATATTTAACTGAGTCTTCCTTATAGACTAAAAATGTACTATCTGTTTCATCGTAAATATGAATTTCATTGGTTACATATTGAAACCCGTGGTCATACCCGCTAACAGTTGCAACCGTATCAACGCCAAAGGTAAGAAAGTAATTATGCCCAGCCTGTAAACTTCCTTGAGCCATGATCATGGGAGTAATAGAACCTGAACCCAATAAATCAGCTTCCTCTGTTTCTACGAAAGGAGCAATATATCCTGCAGCAGGCGGGTGTGGAACCACAATAGCTACATTTTTCCCGATGGATCGTACTTCCTCTGCTTCATCCAGTTCTATGACTACATTATTTTCAGAAGGTGAGATTCCAGGTCCAATGTCTGGCGCACCATAATCATAAGCGATAACAGCATAGTAATAGGTACGTCCATTCTGAACAGTATTATCCACAAATATATGGGTAATACCGGTATTGTCTCCAAGATTATAACCCATGCCATTCACTAACCCAAAATCCGTGAAACCACGGCACTGATGTGTCATTCCATTCGTTTCGTTAGGATTGTGTGGGCTCCGGTCTACTAAATCACATTGATAGATTGGTTTTTTAAACATGGGCGTTCCATAGCCATCCGTGATGATCTCAGGATCGGACATGTATTTATCCGTTGACCTATATACCTTATATCCTTCAAAGTCATTTATATTACCTACAAATGGGTCACGCGTTTTCGTATCGGCTATATCATCCCAGGTCAAAACCACTTCACCATCACCAGCTGTTGCAGTAACAGTTGGCATCTTTGGCGGCTGAGCAAACCGATAATCTTTTTCATAAATGACCTGAACAATTCGCTTCAATTCGTATAATGCTGGGGCAGTATGTTCATCAGAATTGAGCCCAGCCAATGGATCATAAGAATGCAGTTCTGACATAGAAATTCGTTCCACTCGTCCTTGAAATAAGGGAAATGGCCCAGAGGCAAATACTTCTACTAGGTTCGAAATAGTACTTGTGTATTCTTCTAAGGAATCCGTCCCTACAAGGTCCCACATGGCTTGATCATTTTTAAACCAGAAAGTTTCATTGGAAGGGGCATGGCTAGGAATTGGAAACATTCGAAATGCAGTTAAGCCCACCATATCGGATTCTGAAACATCTGTTGTATTAAAATTGGGCTCACAACCTACGCCTTCCTGAAAATCGGGTTGATGGTTACATTCGGAACCATCAACATCCGGACCATTATAGTTGAGTTCACCCGGTGCTACACCATCAATCCCAATATCATCACCAGCATATTCTGAAGATTGATAAATACCATCCCCGTTCAGATCTTCGCCGTCTTCCCAATCCTGATCTTCATCTGCATCCCAGTGATCTTTTAAATCGCTTTCTTCAAGTTTATAAAAATCCAAGAATGCCGCAAGATCTGTTATTCCATCTGTCGGACCAACAATAGCAATCGGCTCGTTATCTCTTTTCTCATCAGTTAATCCATCATTGTCATTGTCAACATAATCATATGCCAGTCCAGGGCTTTCAAGGTATGCAAATCCCATGACACCGGTTGGAAGTCCACCCGCTCCTATCCCATTAATATCCCATGAATAAGCCATATCCTCATCTTTATTAAAATATCCCAGATCGTCATCTCCATCTCCACCAATGGAATTATCCAACCAGTAGCCAAAAGCTACATCCTGCATGTCATAATCAGAAATATTAGCAATGGAATATTCCCAGAAGATTGCATCCCTGGCCTGTGGGTTATTCCACTGAAAACCTCGGACAGAAACTCGCAGGCCAAGCCCGCCCCAGGGCACTCCTGACTGGATCGTTACATCGGGTTTTATATCACCTACGTAGCGACCGGGCCTGGGGAAATACCTTACATTGTCCTCTGCACCCAGGTTTTCCTGGTCTTGTGCATCATTAACAACATAAAAGGATTCCTGATCCGCATAAGTCACGCCACGACCAAAACGACCATTCCACTCTCCGGACCACTTGGTCTCAAACCCTGTGGATGGCCAGCCGCCAATAGGCCATGAATTTTCAATGTTAGATAATGCTGGGTACTCTCCTGTTTCATTAAAATAACCAAATACAGGATAAAAGCCCCATTCTACTGTTCCCGTCGGATCTTTATCCATTTCTTCCCGGTAGCTGGTCTGCAGGTAATAAAGGGTGTGGTGGTCTTTCGTATAAATATCCGCAAGCTCTGTCAATGGGATTGTGTCTAATGTGGCTACATCGCCATCATCTTCAATGTATACCTTAGCTCCCACTAACAGGCCTATGCCATCAGTCATTTTTAAACCGTTGGGATTGTTAGGCCATTTGGAAACGTTTACTCTTGGCCAATCTGAGAGCTCCGTTGTATTTCGAAAATATATATAAACACGGTTTCCACTCATATAGCCTTCTTTTTCAGCAGCAATGTCCCCTGCAGGATCCTGGGGTCCTAAATATTCTTTCCCCTGACCAAAAAGGAGACTGATGGAAATAACTAAAATTGTGGTACTAGAAATAAATATACGCATATGATTAGAAATTAATGCCTACTGCTATTTTATACATTCTTGGAGAAGAAAACATGGATGGATTTTGGATACGATCTTCATACTCATTGAAATCACTACGATGGCCAGCCAGATCCGTATCTTTAATAATAGCTGTGTACGCACGTCCAGTTTGTCCGTCCACCCCATACTCGTTCAGGCGATCCAGAAGATTGTAAATGGTTAGATCAACTTTTCCATGATAGCGTCCCATTAATTTGAATTCATAATACATTGTGGCATCTACACTTGTAGTAGATGGTTTGTACGCATTGTTAGGATAAAGGTTAATCCTTGAAAGCACACTTTCACTTTGAGGAGAAAAAGTATATGGGGAACCGGAGTTATAATAGGCAGTAAAAGTAGTGCCGTAGTTTTTTCCAAAAAACATTACTGTACCATTCAGCGTATGCCGTTGGTCCCAACTCATAGGAATAAAACGGTTTACCGGATCCATGTTTGCTCCGTCTCGCGTGAATGTTTGCGTAGGGCTGTCCGCATTCCCTCTGGTATACTGCAGTGTGTAATTTAACATCCCCTTTAAAGCGCCAAGACCCATATCCAGTTTTACTTCCAAACCTCTGGCATTGCCATAATCTTTATTACTGTAAAGCCCGTACTCTATCTGGTTATAGGTAGAAAATACCTGGGCACTCAATAAATTGTAAATATCCCTGTAGAAAAGAGCAACATCTAAACTTAAACCGCGGGTGAGTTCCTGCCAGAGCCCGATTTCATAGGTAATAGTTTTTTCAGGCTCCAAACGGACATTCCCCATGGTGGTACCGTGATCATTCGGCGGAATCAAAAAACTGTGATTCTGGTACATGGCGTAGAGGGGCGGCATCTGGAAAAAATGACCATAGCTGAAATGAAGTACTGCTTCATTGCCTAGTTGGTAAGCGAAGCCTATCCTGGGACTGATCTGATCTATAATTTCTGCAGGGGGATAGGTAGACATGAGTGAATCTATTAGAACACCTGAAGTATCTTTATAGGCCAATTGATTTGATGGGTTCCGGCGATTTGAAGGATAAACACTGGCGGGATCAAAATAATCATATCTTATGCCAATATTGACTACCATTTCATCAAATTCCATTTTATCCTGAATATAAGCAGCTGCCTCCTGTGGTGCTACTTTGTATAAATCCGCGTAAACGGTAGTATCTCCAAATATTTCAGGCTTGTAAATATCGGCCAGACTTGCTTGGCCATCATATTTGTTTCGTATGGCATGCCATTGCTGGTCCACATCATGAGAAATTCCCAGTAAACCCAGCTTGATATTATGGTTGTAATTGGCCTGCCAATTAAGATCAAACTTGATTGTTTTATCAATCATAGAAAGCATGCTATGATTCTTTTGCTGTCCACCTGTGAAAAAACCTGAACCATAATTTTCAA
>CAWVTW010000056.1:0-7878 GCA_963933175.1 uncultured bacterium | reverse complement strand
GATCTTTGCTGCAACAGGGAAACGAATTCGAGAATTACCTGTTCAATTGAGTTAACATTATCCCTTCTATTTAATTTAAAAGTTTCCTGACTACATAAAGGACGGTTTTACATAAAATATTCTTACAAGACCATGGTAGTTTCATGAAGATTGCAGGACTCATTTTAGCAGCCGGCGGATCAAGCCGAATGGGAGATCAAAATAAATTAATGATGCCTTTTCAAGGCAAGCCCATGTTGAACCACGTGGTAAATGCATCATTGAATTCCAATCTGACTCAAACTTTTGTTGTTGTGGGGCACCAATCTTCTAAGATCAAAAACTTGATCCAAAGTGATGATATTCAATGTGTAGAAAATGAGCAATGGGAATTGGGAATGGCTTCATCCATTGTGGCTGGGATAAGTCAGTTAAAACAATTTGACGGCTTTCTTATTCTATTGGGCGACATGCCTTTAGTAACGCCAGAACTGATCAATGAGATTATTGTTCATGGTTCAGCGGATAAAATTGTGATCCCAATAAAAGATGGGCTGCATGGGAATCCTGTATTGTTTGGTTCAAAATTCTGGAATGAGATAACGGCCCTTTCAGGAGATAATGGTGCAAAAAAAGTAATTCAGAAAAACCCATCTTGTATTGTTAGAATTAATATTCAGTCAAATGCTATTTTTAACGATTTTGATACGCAGAACAGTTTAAAGGCGTGAATTGATGCTGCATAAAAAAATATTTTCAATCATGGCAGAATTGAGATGGAACAAACGGCCTTTTGCCATCACCACCGTAATTGCTGTGAAAGGATCATCATCGGCAAAAACGGGAGATAAGGCAATCTATGATGAAAAGGGAAAACGAATCGTCGGATATATTGGAGGTGGCTGTGTTGAAAATCGCGTAGGCCGCACCGTGATCGAATCCTTAGATGATAATCAAACCAGGATAATCGATGTAAATCTTGACAGCGATGATATGAAATTAGGGATACCATGTGGAGGCATAATGACAGTTTTTGTTGAACCCCAAAATAGTCCACCTACAATACTAATCCGCGGTATGGGGCGCGTGGTGGAAGTATTGGCAGAATTAGCGGCGACACTAAATTTTAAAGTATTAATCCAAACGCAGAAAGATGAAAAGGATCGTTATGGTTCTGCAGATGAAGTGATTACCAATCCATTGGATCTGGATGATATTGATGAAAAAATAGATTACATTATTTTAGCCACTCATCATCGTGATGACCATCATCAATCCCTGAGTGCGCTGAATCATGGAATCCCATTTGTGGCAGTAATTGCCAGCCAAAAGAAAGCTGGATTGATCAAAGATTATTTGAAAGATAGTAAAATATCCGATGAATTGCTGGCGAATTTTCATTCACCAGCAGGCCTGGGTCTGAATGCCACTACAGCAGAAGAGATTGCCTTGAGCATAATATCAGAAATTGTAATGGATCGGAATGGCGGCTCCGGTAAAACTATGGGGAAATAGATTGAAGGATTTGATCTATCTTGATAACCAGGCAACAACGCCTGTTGATCCCAGAGTGTTGGAAGCCATGATTCCTTATTTATCCGAACAATTTGGGAATGCGGCCAGCATTCACCATTCATTTGGAAGGCAAGCAAAAGAAGCTATTGAAAATTCTCGAAAAGTATTGGCTGAAGAAATAAATGCTCGCACCAAAGAAATAGTTTTTACCAGTGGTGCTACTGAATCGATTAATCTAGCTATTCGCGGTGCATGTGAACAAAACCCAGATAAAAGACACATCATTACACAGGTCACAGAGCATAAGGCTGTTCTGGATACTTGTAATGCCATGATAAAAAAAGGGTGGACCCTTACAATTTTAGCCGTGGATAATGATGGACGAGTTGATCCGTCTCATGTGAAAGATGCTATTCGAGATGATACTGTTTTAGTGGCCATTATGCATGCCAATAATGAGATTGGAACCATTCAGCCTATTGCGGAGATCGGGAAAATTTGTAAAGATACTGGTGTCCTTTTCTTCGTGGATGCATGCCAATCATTTGGCAAACTAAAAATTGATGTAAATGCCTTGTCTATTAATATGTTGGCAGCCACTGCTCACAAAATATATGGACCCAAAGGGATTGGAATACTATACATAAAAAGTAAAAATCCAAAAGTAGAAATTGTAGCTCAAATTACCGGTGGCGGACATGAGTATGGCCGTCGATCTGGCACACTTCCGGTTCACCAAATTGTTGGATTTGGAAAAGCCATTGAAATTTGCGATCCGTTAGAGAATGAAAAAATGGCCATTCTTCAAAAAATACTGATTGATGGGATTATTAAAGCACATCCTAGCGTGCAACTGAATGGAAGCCGGGAAAATCGGTTACCAAATAATATCAATTTCTGCGTTCCTGGGGTTGATGCGGAAACATTAATTATGAAAATGAAAGGTGTTGCATGTTCAACGGGATCAGCATGCAGCAGTGCGAATTTTGAACCATCTCACGTGATAAAAGCTTTGGGGCGAAATTACGAAATGGCCCATTCGGCCGTTCGATTCAGTATTGGCAGATTCAACACAGAAGATGAAGTTGATAAAGCAATTTTAGAAATCAATGAATCGATTACCTTTCTAAAACAAAATTCACCGCATTTTAAGATGAGTGTTTAGCAATTTCAACTTTCGTTGAAATTAGGTAAGTTGCTGGTAATAATAATTTAGTCTCTTAGCCCGCTAACCTAAATCACGTTATCACGAGACAAGGTTTACGGCCGATACGGTCCCGATGGAAACGTCAAGATTTGCTCCCGATCCCCGCAAACTGCGAGGTGACTTGGAATGAGAATGAACAATACCAACAACATCTACACCCTTGTGGATCTCGCGATATCCTAACCGTGAATCCACCGATTATCGACCAATTTGGTCGAACATTCAACTACTTACGTATTTCCCTGAATGAACAGTGCAACCTTCGGTGTATCTATTGCATGCCGGAAGAAGGCATTGATTTTCGCAGCGAAGATAAACTCCTTACCACAAAAGAAATTTTTCGGTTAATTAAAACCGCATCCCAAATGGGTGTATCTAAAATCCGTTTTACTGGTGGTGAACCTTTACTTCGAAAAGATTTATTGAAACTCGTTCAATTTGCAAAAGAAACGCCAGGTATTCAATCAGTTCATTTAACGACAAATGGATTATTACTCTCTAAACATATTCAAGAATTGGAAAGGGCGTGTTTGTCGGGAATAAATATTAGTCTGGATACATTGAAGCCTGAAAAATTTAAAATTATCACTCGACGAGATGGTCTAGAACTGGTTTTAAATAGTCTTAATAAAGCCATGCAATCAACCATTCAATCCATCAAACTGAACGTGGTTGCCATGCGTGATTTTAATGATGATGAACTCATGGATTTTGTGGGACTGACAAAAGAGAATAACATTACCGTTCGATTTATAGAATTGATGCCTTTTGATTCTCATCAGATTTGGAAGACGGGTAAATTTTATGGTGCAGATGATATTGTGTCTGATATACAAAACCAGGTTGATCAATTAAACCCAGTCGATGGTTCTCGAACTGAACATCATGTGTTTCAGGTGAATGATTATAAAGGGAAAGTGGCAGTCATTCCAGCTTTCTCGCGCAATTTGTGTGGTGCATGTAATCGCATCAGAATTACGGCTGATGGAAAATTATTGAATTGCCTTTATAGCCAAAATGAAACAAATCTTCGAGATGCCATGCGGATAGGAAAATCTGATATGGAAATTGGGGAAATGATTCGCGGTACCATGAAGAATAAATTTAAAGATGGTTGGGAAGCCCAGAATGAGGGCAGTGCCAAACGGGAATCTATGACACAAATAGGGGGTTAATATGAATGGTTTTTCCCATTTAGATAAAAAAGGGAATGTCAAAATGGTGGATGTAACCGATAAAGTTGTGACTACCAGGATAGCAAAAGCAGAAGGAAAAATATTTATGCTTCCAGAAACCATTTTAGCCATTCAGAATGATGTCCTTCCCAAAGGGAATGTGCTAACCACAGCTAAAATTTCCGGAATTCAATCTGCGAAAAAAACGGCAGAAATGATTCCCATGTGCCATCAATTAAATTTGTCATTTGTAGACATCGAATTTGAAATGCAAGATAATGTTATTTTAATTAAATCGATGGTGAAGACGAAAGAAGCTACAGGTGTAGAAATGGAAGCACTATCGGCAGTTTCTAGTGCAGCATTAACTATTTATGATATGTGTAAAGCAGTAGATAAAACAATGATAATAGGTGAAATAAAATTGGTAAAGAAAGTCGGAGGTAAGTCGGACAATGTTGTTGAATATCGACCCAATGTAGGTATTATTACCTTAAGTGATAGTATTTCATCTGGGCAAGGGGAAGATAAATCTGGACCTATCTTAATCGATGGTTTTTCCAATGTCGGTTGCGTTGTGAATCATCATGAAATATTTCCAGACGGGTCTGAAAAATTAGTTTCCACCATTCAAGATTGGGTAAATGATGGCGTTGAATTAATCATAACCACAGGCGGAACTGGACTGGGTCCAAGAGACTTAACCATTGAAACCATGGAAAAAATATTTCATTCAAAGTTGCCCGGTGTGGAACAAGCGCTTCACGCATATGGGCGGGGAAAAGTGACAACAGCCATGTTGTCACGGCTGACCGCTGGCGTTGTAGATGGCGCGATTGTTATTTGTCTTCCGGGAAGTACTGGCGCCGCAAAAGATGCTTTGAAAGTTTTGATTCCAACGGTTTTTCATTCATTTCATATGATGAAGGGTGAAAAACATTAATGGATTACTTACTGCCATTTCTTTTTTTGTTGATTGCCTTTATCTATTCCAGTGTTGGGTTAGGTGGTGGATCATCCTATACAGCACTCATGGCAATTTTTGGAATCAGTTACCAAATTATCCCTACCACGTCGCTTACTTTGAACCTGATTGTGACATCTATTGGTATGATTCATTTTTGGAAAAATGGCCACGGTCGACTCAATTTAATTATTCCGTTTTTGGTAACATCTATTCCAATGGCCTACTTTGCTGGTACTCTAGAATTACCTGAAAGGATATTTAACATATTCTTATTGATTACGCTTATTTTTGTAGTAATACGGATTTACCTTATAAACGACTTAAAAATATCTATTCAATTGACTGGCATTCAAAAATGGATCTTTATTTTTGGTTTAGGCGGCGTCTTAGGATTTATCGCAGGTGCAGTTGGCATTGGTGGTGGTGTTTATCTTGTACCGCTTATTATCATGTTTGGCCTTGGGACGGAACAGGAAGCAGCTGCATCAGGGGCTATGTTCATTTGGATGAATTCACTTGCGGCTCTTATTGCTCGAGCTCAAACAGGCACATTTGATCCACAATTTATTTTACCATTGGGGATTGCAGTTATAATCGGCGGATTTGGAGGTTCCTATTTAGGTGCAGTAAAGCTTGAACCGAAAACAATTCAGAAAGTCATGGGTGGTGTTATTTTTATTGCTATCATGTTTTTATTAAAAGGACTGCTATGATATCTTTTCAAGAAGCAAAATCAATTATCAATAATAACATATTTGAATTACAATCTGAACGAGTATATCTAACTCTAGCTGGGAATCGTGTTTTAGCGCAAGATATTGTGGCCACATTTCCATCACCTATTTTTGACAATTCTGCTATGGATGGATTTGCGGTTCGCTCTAGAGATACAAAAGGTGCCAGCCCAGAAAATCCGGTTACATTAACAATGGTCAGTATCAGCTCGGCAGGTACACCAAGTAATGTGTCCTTAAATCCTGGTGAATGTATCCAATGCATGACTGGAGCAAAAATCCCTGATGGGGCTGATGCAATTATTATGGTGGAAGACAGTAGTGGGTTTTCTGATTCCGATACAGTCCAAATTATGATTGAAGCATTACCGGGAAAACATATCCGAAAAATGGGAGAAGAGATCAAAAAAGGAGAAATTCTGATTGAAAAAGGGACAACTGTAACACCCAGTGAAATAGGGACCTGCGCCACATTTGGATATGGGGAATTAGTAGTCTCTAAAAAACCAAAGATTGCCATCTTTGGAACGGGAGATGAGTTGATTGAGCCTGGAAATAATTTAGGCGAAGGGCAAATATATAATTCCAATTTATACGTTTTTAAAGAATTGGTAGATAGAGCCGGCGGTGAAATTGTTGTGCAAGATGTGATCAAAGATAATAAAGATTCCTTGAGAGAGTTTTTATCAAGAGCATTGGAAACTTGTGATGTGATCATTTCTTCAGGTGGCGTTTCAATGGGGCGATATGATTATGTCCGAGACGTTTTTATTGAATTGGGTGTGGTAGAACATTTTTGGAAAGTAGCTCAGAAGCCAGGGAAACCACTCTTTTTTGGAACAGGAAATTCTACATTAATTTTTGGATTACCGGGAAATCCAGTATCATCTTATATTGGATTCATGGAATGGGTATGGCCTGTGCTTGAAACTATGATGGGCAAGAAAGAATCCAAAAAAGTAACAGGAATATTGAAAAAACCATTCCCGAGAGAAAAAGTAAAATATCGATTTTTATTTGGAGATGCATGGATTGAGAATGGTCAATTGGTATGTCAACCATCCACAAAAGTTGGATCTCATATGTTGTCATCATCTTTACAGGCCAATTGTATCCTTGGAACGATGCGTGGGGATAATCCGTTGCAACCGGGTGAACAAATTGAAGTTAATATTTTACCTTGGAAGATTATTAAATGATTTTAACACCCAAAGAACTTCATGATCGCAAAGGCGAATTCACTATAGTAGATGTTCGCTCAGAAAAACAGATAAATGAATTTCCAATGGATGATCTAGAAACCATTATTTTTAACGGTGGATCCATTCCAAACATGAAGGGATCTAAAGTACTGGTTTGTCAATTTGGAATTGTAACAGAAGGAATGATATTAGAGAATGAATTAGATGATACTTTTAGTTTATTGGGCGGCGCACAGGCGTGGATTGAATTTCAATCTAAAAATGAAGATCTGAGTCGATGGTCTCGTCAAACAATTTTGCCCGAAGTAGGAATGGATGGTCAGAAAAAACTATTGAACGCAACTGTAGCTATCGTTGGCATGGGTGGACTGGGATGCCCCGCTGCACAATCGCTTATAACTGCTGGTGTAGGAAAATTGATATTGATAGATGGGGACATTGTAGAACTTTCTAATCTTCATCGACAACCTTTGTATGGAGTAGACGATCTTAACAGATTAAAGGTTGAAGTAGCCAAAGAAAGATTAGAACAATTAAATAACAAGGCAGTCATTGTACCCATTGATAAATATTTTAACGAAGAAAATGGTATGAGTTTTATTCAAGATGCTAATGTAATAATTGATGCTACTGATAATATCCAAGCTCGCCAATTGATTGATAAATTTTCAAAAGAAGCGAATGTCCCCATGGTTTATGGCGGCTTATTTCGTTACGAAGGGCAGGTAGCTGTTTTAAATGTAAATGGGAGTCCTGGGTATTGTGAATTATTTCCCGAATCGCCGTCCGGTGGGGATACTTGCGCTGATGCCGGTGTATTGGGCATGCTCCCAGGAATTATAGGCAACATCCAAGCGCTTGAAGCTGTAAAACTTATTATTGGTATAACACCAAATTTGGTTGGGAAATTACTGGTTTATGATGGAATGAACCATATTACACAAACGATCGAATTATGATAAAAATAAAAGTAAAATGTTTTTCCCAAGTTAAATATGCCTTAGGAATAGATAATTTAAACTTGGAATTTGAATCGGGGACAAGCACATCTCAATTAGAAAAATTCATTAGAGAAAAAGCCAATGGGAAATTAGATGGC
>CAWVTW010000055.1:0-8260 GCA_963933175.1 uncultured bacterium | reverse complement strand
GTCCCTTCCACCATAAAATATTTAATATTTTCATCTGAGTAAAAGACACTGGAAATGAGTCCATTAACTATTGTTGGGTTTTGCCCTGCATTGAATTGTACACTACCTGATGTGCCAAAGTTGGTTGCAATACTACCAAGCTTCAGTCCCGCTTGGCCAATGAGAGCTGCTTGCTGGTCCCCAATAACAACAGCAAGTGGAATTTTTGAATTGAGCATATAGCCAAAATCATATTTTACAGGAACCAATGGCGGTAGGCATTGCCGGGAAACTCCGAATAGGTTTAAAGCGAAATCTGACCAATCACCCCTATGAATATCATAAAGCAAAGATCGGCAAGCGATGGATTCTTCCACACCAGCGGTTCCTGTCATAGCTTGGGAAAGAAATGCACTCAATGGTCCAAAATATAATTCTCCATTTTTAACACGGTTTTTCAATTGTGGATTTTCCCGGATCATGTGCAAAAATTTGGGTCCACCAAAATGAGCACTCAATGGTGTCCCCGTAATTTGCCAAAGTTGCTCACTATGGGTGGAAAATTCTTCCACAATAGCATACGCTCTACTATCCTGCCAACTTAAAGCCGGCGTAACAGGCGTACAGGATTCCTTTTCCCAAAATAAAAAAGTAGAGCGTTGAATAGCCAAACCAGAAGAATGAACAGGCATATCACCGGATGCGATCACCATTTTTTCAAAGAGAGATTTGCAAGTTTCCAAAATTACAAGGGCATCAGATTCAACATGATATTGTTGAGGTCGAAATAATTCATGTTTTATTTTTTGAGAATGAAGAACCACGCCATCAGAATTAAACAAAAATGCTTTTGTTGAAGAAGTCCCAGAATCAATAATGATATAATTCATAAATCAAACTTAACGAAGATTTCGTAAGGATGGGGTCATTAGGCCAATCACGCCACAAAGAGCTGCCCCAATTCCGATACCAAAGAATAATATTTTTACTGAAATAATGGATGTGATAACCCCTACAAAACCAGCAGAAATAGCAGTCGTTCCGACAACACCTAAATGAACAACAGAGAATAACCTGCCATGATATTGATTTGGAGTATGAATCTGGATAATTGATGTTCGACTTATCATAATAAATGGAATACCTATTCCATGTAGGCAAATAATCACCATAGCCATTTCTACGGACTCGGCCCAATATATTAGAGAGAATGTGATTCCATCTAATATGAGCCCAATACCCCAAATCATTCCATTAGGCATCCGTCCATTTAATTTTGAAACGATAAGCGATCCTAACAATGCACCGACTGCCATGCACCCTTCTACGAAAGCAAAATCAGACGGAGTGCCGTGTAGTACATTTCTCACTAAAATTGGTAATCCCACAATTGCTGGTCCCATAATAAAAAAATTATTAATAAAGGTAATAATCATCATCCAGAAGATAGGCTTTTCCCTGAAGAGATATAATAACCCCTTCTTTAAATTATCCCAGTGACTATGATTGTCAATCGGATCAGGATTATTGGGTTTTTTGATAAACAGGAGCAAACTAATTCCAATGAGAAATGATCCACTATCCACTAAAAACAGATTGGGTAGCGAAACCATTGTCAAGAGAATCCCTGCAAAAAATGGTCCCATCATCCAGGCTAATTGCCCGGATGTTGCCAAGATCGCATTAATTTTTACAAGATGATCCTTGGAAAAGAGCATAGGAACCATCGAATTAAATGCCGGTTGAAAAAGAGTATTAAAACAACTGCGAATAAATGCTAATCCGCAAATAATCCAGACATTTTCATATCCAAACCAAAGAAATAATGGAATCAATAATACAGCCAGTGCTTGTCCAGCATTGGCAAAAATCATGAGTCGCAAACGGTTTAATCGGTCTGAAAAAACGCCTGCATAAAGTCCGAAAATCAGAGCAGGTAAATAGGCGCTCATAGCTACAATTCCGGTAATGATAGATGAATTTGTCATATCCAAAACGAGCCAGATGAGAGCTAGTTGATAAATGGCATCTCCTGCTTGAGAAATGACTTGGGCGGACCAAAGTAGGGGCAGATTGTTATTTTTATCTTTTTTCATCGATGAAATAGGCGTAGAAATTAGTCCCAAAACATTTTTTACATATAGATTTTCCCTCTAAATTGAGACTCCATTTTAAACCAAGATTTGAACATTATTACAAAGGAGTACGAGAATGACGTACATTATTGCTGAACCTTGTGTAGGGACCTGTGACACTGCCTGTGTAGAGGTTTGCCCCGTAGATTGTATTCATGGCCCTTATGATAAAGAAGGTGCCGGTGCAGAAGCAAAAGTAGACGGCTTTGTCCCGAAAGATGAAGATATGTTATACATTGACCCTGAAGAATGTATCGACTGTGGCGCTTGTGAACCGGAATGCCCAGTAGAAGCGATCTTTGAAGAAAGTGAAGTCCCAGAAGAGTGGCACAAATATTCCAAAATTAACTACGAATGGTTTGGTCGCGAATATGCAGGGTAAAAAATAAAAAATAGTTTAGGATAATTAAAAGCGGCTGTCACTTGGCAGCCGCTTTTTTTCAGCATAAATCATGAATAAAGAAAACGTAATAGATAAGTTAAAAACGATTAATTATCCTGGATTTTCCAGGGATATTGTTTCCTTTGGAATGGTGAAAGATGTCATAGTTGATGAAAAGGCTGTGATTGTTTACCTCAATATCACATCGCAAAACGAAGCAAAGAAACAAGAAGTCGTCAAAAATATAAAACAGGTATTATCAGAATATTTTGTAAAAGTTTCAATTGAAATATCAGGGGATGCACCTAGTCAGGCTCCACCAATTGAGGCTAAACAGCAAGCGCATCCGGCTATTCTAGATAATGTCAAACATGTGATCGCGATTGCCAGTGGAAAAGGCGGTGTGGGGAAATCTACTGTTGCTGCCAACTTAGCTTGCGCCATGGCAATACAAGGGAAAAAAGTTGGTTTGCTTGACCTTGATATTTATGGTCCATCTCTTCCCATTGTTCTCGGACTCAATGAACAGCCGGAATTGACCCAAGATAAAAAATTGATCCCTTTAGAAAAATTTGGCATGAAAGTCATGAGTTTCGGATTTATAAGTGGGAACGAAACACCAGTCATTTGGCGTGGGCCGTTGGTAGCGAGAATGACAGAACAGTTTTTTCGCGATGTAAAATGGGGCGAATTGGATGTGATGATTTTGGACTTACCGCCAGGTACGGGTGATATCCAGTTGACGCTCACACAAAAACTTCGAATGTCAGGGGCAGTCATGGTGACCACACCACAGGATATTGCCCTTGCAGATGTTCGCAAAGGAGCGGACATGTTTCGAAAAGTGAATACGCCAGTTTTGGGTGTAATCGAAAATATGTCCGGATTAGTTTTGGAAGGTGCAGTAGAAGGTGATGTTTCAGCCATGACCATCAATGGTGAAAACGTAGACCTAGATAACACAGGTAAATTCAGTTTCACAATGGACCTCTTTAAAACTGGTGGTGGTAAAAAAGAGAGTGAACGACTTGGCGTTCCTCTTCTGGGTAAAATACCTATTTCACATGAAATTATGGCTGCAACAGATGCCGGTGTTCCTGTGGCACAAAAAGATCCGGATTCACCCTTGGGGCAGCTCTATCATCAAGTGGCTCAAAATCTTTTATCTTCTCTTGATTAAATGAACAGGGAACGGAATGTTGGTTCATCCGTACTACTTCAAACTCAGGGAGATATGAGCTATGGTAACTCGGTTGTATCCGATTATTGCCTAGGTTAATTTCGCCCGATTTTTTCCTTATTATTATGACACAATCAATGAAAGAAAATATCCTAGGTGGGCATATCCCAAAACATATTGCCATTATTATGGACGGCAATGGTCGTTGGGCTAAGGAGCGTTCTTTGCCGAGGGTTGCAGGACACAAGGAAGGAGTCAATTCAGTTCGAGAGATTACTCGTGTTTCTGGAGAGATCGGTGTAAAACATCTGACGCTCTATACATTTTCTACAGAGAATTGGCGACGTCCCAAAACTGAAGTGAGTGCTCTCATGACACTTCTATTAAAAACCATTAGTGCGGAAGTAAGAGAACTACATAAAAATAATGTTCGTTTTACTGCAATCGGTGATTTGAAGAAATTACCAAAACCCACGCAAAAAGGAATTTTTGATGGAATCGAGATCACCAAAAATAATACAGGATTAAACCTCTGTCTTGCATTGAATTATGGAAGTCGCCAGGAAATGGTTGCAGCAGTCCAAGCTATTGCAAAAAAAGTTAAAAAGGGTGATTTAAAATTGGATGAAATAGATGAAACTATTTTCTCCAATGCGCTTTCAACATCAGACATGCCTAACCCCGATCTATTGATACGCACCAGTGGGGAGTGTCGTTTAAGTAACTTTTTATTATGGCAATGTGCTTATTCAGAAATTTTAATGACGAAAACTTTTTGGCCGGCATTTCGTGAAGATGCTCTCATAGAAGCAATATTAGAATATCAATCACGAGAACGACGATTTGGAAAGGTTAGCGAACAGGTAGACAATTAATATATGAAAAAATTATTTATTTTTATTTTGAGTTTAACTCTTGGAATTGCCCAAGGGATTCCGGCTGATATCACATTAGTCAGCGTGAATGTAGAGGGGAATGCCGTTACATCTCAGAATACTATTCTTTTTACAGCTGGACTTCGTGAAGGACAAACCATTTCACAAGCAGAATTTCCTCGAGCCATAAAAAGGCTATGGCAATTAGGACTTTTCCAGGATATTCAATTACGGTATGATAATGAGACGGATGAAGGATTATCTTTGACGATTTTGGTGAAGGAAAATTTCATTTTGGGCGATTTGTCTTATGATGGGAATAAAAAAATAAAAGACCGCAAGTTTGAAGATGAGGTTAGTTTGTCAAAAGGTCAGCGGCTCCGGCCTAACACACTTCATGAGACTGCAAAAAAAATCAAAGAACTTTATGAAGAAAAAGGGTATTTGAATGCGGAAATCAATCCTGTATTAGAAATTCCTGTGGAAGAATCCACACTTTTTGATGGTAGAGCAAAAGACCTAGTTCGAAATGTGGTTTTCAACATACAAGAAAATGATAAGATTAAGACTGGAAAAATTATTTTTGAAGGTAATGAATCTTATTCAGATTTAAGACTACGCTGGACTATGAAGGAGACCAAACAGCAACGTTGGTATATGTTCTGGCGATCCACATTTGATGATAAAAAATTTGATGAAGACTTGAATCTTGTTTCCACTTACTATCGGAATAAAGGCTATAGGGATTTTCGAATCGTTAGTGATACTATTCAGTTTAGTGAAAACAAAAAGATTCTGAATTTGGTTGTAACCGTTGATGAAGGGCCCCAATATAAGTATCGACATTTTTCATGGGAAGGTATGACCCTCTTCGATGAAGAAATGCTTCAACGCTCCTTAGGGTTGGAATCGGGTGATCAATATAGTGATGAAGATTTTAACCTTGCAGTTTTTGATCGTGTCCAGGGTTTATATATGGATCGTGGTTATATCTATAGCCGGATTGAACCTGAGATCACACCCGTAGGTGAAGATTCGTTAGACATCCATTTTGTCTTAACAGAAAATCACAAAGTTTACATCAATCATATTGCCATTAAAGGCAATACTCGAACAAGAGAAAATGTAATTCGTCGGCAATTGCGGGTTTTTCCTGGTGATGTGTTTAATCGAGGAAGGCTGATGCGTAGCCATCGAGAGGTTATGATGCTGAACTTCTTTGCGAATGTTGTACCAGACGTGGTGCCTGTGGCCGAAGACAAGGTAGACTTAGAAATCACAGTGGAAGAAAAACCAGCTGGACAGGCAAATGCGAATATGGGTTATACCCAATCCTATGGTATGACTGGTGGTGGCGGGTTGGCACTCCCGAATTTTCGCGGAAAAGGACAGAGCCTTAATTTAAGTTTTAATGTTGGTACGAATTATAATGTGTACAGTCTAAACACCGAACGTCCTAAATACCAGTCTGCCAGTATCAGCTTTACTGATCCCATGGTGAACGATACCAAGAATCTTATTGGGGGATCTCTGTTCTATACTTTCCGTGGTCGATCATCAATGTATTCAGCTCCCATTGATTATACTATGGCTGGAAGCTCAGTAACCTGGGGACGTATTTTTAAATGGCCTGATGATTTTTTCCGTGGGACCTGGTCCTTTCAAATTGTTCGAAAAATGTATGAAGGAAGCCAAGCGGATCTTGACCGATATGCCGGTGGAAAAAAGACATCAGATGGGATCAATCTTTCTCAAACAATCCGTCGTGATAGTCGCGATCACCCCGAATTCTCAACAATGGGATCGTTGTTCTCTCTTAAATCAACACTCTCAGGTTGGATACTTCGTGGGGATGAAAATTTCCAGAAGCACATATTAAATCTAGAATGGTACACACCTACATTCTGGAAATTTGTTTTAATGAATTCCATGAAAATTGGAGTGGTCAAGGAACTACCTGCTGTAAAAGAAGGGACTCTTTCATTCATTCCTTGGAATGATCGATTTATTATGGGGGGGAATGGAATTCCTTATGGTAATCCGTTACGAGGATATGATGATAATCGGGTAGGACCACTTACCTCGACAGGAAGTCCTATTGGTGGAAATACGATGGTTAAATTTGGAACAGAATTCCGGGTACCATTCGCAGAAAATCCTGTAGTTTATGGATTGATTTTTGCAGAAATGGGAAATGTTTGGTCTTCAACTGATTTGATGGAAAGATTAAGCCTTCCTCGAAGTGGACCTTTCGATATGAAGCGTTCTGCTGGTGCAGGTATTCGTTTTTTTATGCCAATGATTGGCATGCTAGGATTTGATATCGGCTATGGTTTTGACCGAATTCCTGAACCGGGATGGAAAACAACACTTACATTTGGACAACAATTTTGAAAAACAAGGAGGAAACCGTGAAAGGATTCTTACGTAGTACACTCTTTATTTTAATCTTTATAGGACTGACCTCTGTGATGTCGGCCCAATTAAAGATCGGATATATTTTATCGGAAAGAATCCGCACAGAATATGAAGAGTTCAAAGAAGCAGAATCGCAACTTCAACTTGAATACCGGAAAGTCCAATTCGAATTTGACCAAATGGTGGTGAAAATGGACAGCTTGAAACAGGATTATGAAATAAAGCGTCTTATGGCATTGGATAAAGGCGAGAGTATCCGTCAGGAACTTGAGCAAATGGAACGTTCCATCCAAAACTATCAAGCTGAAAAGATCGGCCCGCAGGGTGAACTCATGAAGAAACAGGCTCAAATGGAATATGAGATTCTTGGGAAAGTGAAAAAAGCCGTAGATAAAGTTGCTATTGATGGCGGCTATGATTATATCATTGATGCATCTGTTGGATTGCTGTATTTCAAGTCGAAATACGACATGACGGATGATGTATTGCATGAGCTTCGGAACTTGAGTTCCGACAAGTAAATTGTCTTGAAGCTCACTCTTCGTGAGATCGCGACCTATGTGGATGGAAAAGTGATAGGGGAGCCAGATATAAATGTTTCAGGTGTTTCTGAAATACAAAATAGTTTACCTGGTACTATTACATTTCTGGGGAATCCCAAGTATAAACAATTTTTAACTGAAACTCAGGCTGAAGCCATTTTTGTCAGTAATGAGGATCATTTAAATGGTAAAAATGGTATTGTTGTATCCAATCCTCAATTGGCCATGGCTAGAACACTCGGACTCTTTTTTCCTGAAAAATCATTTGAACCATCTATACATGAATCAGCAGTGATTGATTCAACTGCTTCTGTTGGAGAAAATATTTTTATCGACGCAGGAGTTGTGATTAAATCCGGAGCATCTATTGGTGATAATTCAATCATTGGTGCAAATGTTGTGATTGGGAATAGAGCAGCAATTGGGACAAATTGTTCCCTAAAACCAAATGTAACGATTTATCACAATGTAAAAATTGGTGATAATTGTATAATTCATAGTGGGACAGCCATAGGATGTGATGGTTTCGGATTTGTAACGGAAAATAACATCCATGAAAAAATCCCACAAACGGGAAACGTTGTTATTGGGAATGATGTTGAGATTGGTTCAAATTGTGCAATTGATCGCGCTACAATTGGTGTCACATCCATTGGAGATATGACAAAGATAGATAACCTTGTTCATATTGCCCACAATGTAAAAGTTGGAAAAGGGTGCTTGATAACGGCTGGATTTGCTGTAGCTGG
>CAWVTW010000054.1:0-8599 GCA_963933175.1 uncultured bacterium | reverse complement strand
TAGCGGGGTTTTTTGTTTCTAAAATGATAGGTAGATTTGAAACCTTGATTAATAAATAATCTGCATTTTAAAAGTATAAAATATGAGACAATCATTAGAATAAAAAAATAGTATTACCAAAAAACAAAATTATTACAAAGGAAAAAAATGGAATTAACTATCCAAAATATCTCAAAAACTTACCCAAATGGCGTTGAAGCGTTAAAAAATGTCAGTTTAAAAATTGGTAACGGAATGTTCGGGCTTTTGGGCCCTAATGGTGCAGGTAAATCCACACTTATGAGAACCATTGCTGCTTTGCAAGATAGCGATGAAGGAACCATCACAGTTGGTGATATTGATGTATCAAAAGACAAACAATCATTGCGAGAAATTCTAGGTTATTTGCCCCAGGAATTTGGTGTATACCCTAAAATATCGGCAAATGATCTTCTGGACCATTTGGCTGTTATGAAGGGAATCACAGATACGAAACAACGCAAGGAAGTGGTGGAATCCTTACTCCATCAAACGAACCTGTGGGAAGCAAAAGATCAAAAACTGGGCACTTATTCTGGTGGAATGAAACAGCGTTTCGGGATAGCTCAGGCACTCATTGGTGATCCAAAATTGATCATTGTGGATGAACCGACTGCAGGACTGGATCCTATGGAGCGAAACCGGTTTCATAACCTTTTGAGCGAGATTGGCGAAAATGTGATTGTGATCTTATCTACACATATTGTAGATGATGTAAGTGATCTTTGTAATAATATGGCCATTATCCTAAATGGGGAAGTCCATTTGGTTGGCGAGCCAATCCAATTGATTAAAACACTAGACCAAAAAGTATGGAAAGGGCTTATTGAAAAATCAGAATTAGTGGAAATTGAAAAAGAAAATGATGTGATTTCTTCTCGCCTTTATCTAGGGAAAGTCCAGGTTAGAATATTTAGTGAATCACCTATGCAAAATGGGTTTGAGTCTGTAAATCCGGAGATTGAAGATTTGTATTTTGCTACAATCAATGGTTTATCAATTGGTGGATCTGAATAGTATGTGGAAATATATTTTAAATTTTGAACTCAAATTAGGATTTAAGAAAACATCCGTTCTAGTTTATTTTGTCGTCTTTTTTGGATTGGCATTTTTGATTGTAAATATTTTAGGCGGAACCTTTACCGGTGCCCGAATTATTGTAGGAAATGCCAATAATAATTTGAATGCGCCAGTTGTCATTGCAATGCTTCAAAATATTTTCTGCATTATTGGTGTATTAATTTTTGCAGCCATGTTTGGGAATGCAGGGTATCGCGATTTCGAATTCAATACTCATCCATTATTTTTTACAAAACCCATAAAACCATTCGATTATTATATTGGCAGATTTACCGGTGCATTTGTTGTAAGTATATTTATTCAAGCTGGATTTACATTGGGAATGCTTTTTGGATTTCTAATGCCCTATTTGGATCAGGATGCCATAGGTCCGTTTAGTTTATACGCGTATCTCCATCCATTTATGATATTGGTCATTCCCAATATTTTTATGGTGGGTGCTTTACTTTTTATGTTGGCTGTTCTCACTCGTCGAATGCTACCGACTTATCTGGCATCGGTTGTTCTTCTGTTTGGATATCTCACAGCTGGAAATTTGGTATCCGATATAGAAACACGCTGGATTGCGGCTTTAATGGATCCTTTTGGCGGAGAAGCTGTCGGTTTAGCTGTGAGATACTGGACGCCTGTGGAACAGAATTCAAATTTTATCCCTGTAAGCAAGTGGCTTTTACTCAACAGGCTAATTTGGCTCGGAGCCGGTGGTGTATTTATGGGCATCGGTTTGTGGAAATTTGATTTCAAACATTCCGAGCCCGGAAAATCCAAACGCAAAAAAGATGAAACAATTGAAACCGTGG
The DNA here is from genome assembly GCA_963933175.1 of uncultured bacterium. Taxonomy (GTDB): domain Bacteria; phylum Fidelibacterota; class Marinisomatia; order Marinisomatales; family UBA1611. The sequence goes on along the minus strand of CAWVTW010000054.1, from coordinate 6,701 downwards.
AAGAACCGGCTATTGGCGGTGGTTTTATACATGCCAAACCCGTGTTCAATACGGCCACGCTTTGGCTTCAATTCAAGACCCAGGTTTTCATCGAAATGAAACGGGCATACCGCGATCCCTATTTCATAGCTATCGCCGGTACAGCAGCAGGATTTCTGCTGATGAACCAGCAAGCCATTGGCAATATGTATGGTGTTGATACACTTCCTGTAACACATATGGTCTTACAAGTATTGAGTGGGTCTTTTGCATTATTCATGTTAATTCTGATTACGTTTTATGCAGGGCAAATCGTTTGGCGAGAACGAGAATTGAAAGCAGACCAGATCATGGATTCCCTGCCAATCCCGAACTGGATTCCCATGGTTTCAAAATTGATCACCTTGATCTTAATTCCTGGTATCATGCTACCAGTACTTATGTTGATTGGGATTGCAGTTCAAACCTGGCGCGGGTTTTATGATTATGAAATTCATCTTTATCTCAAGCAACTTCTCCTCTTGGATTGGAGCGATTATGCACTATTGTGTGTTTTAGCTTTTTCAATCCAAACGGTGGTAAACCATAAATATTTAGGCCATTTCATTTTGATCCTCTATTTCCTATTTGGAATGTTTTCAGGGCAATTTGGGTTGGATCATACCTTATATCATTTTGGTTCAGGTTCCGGTGCACAGTATTCTGATATGAATGGTTTCGAGCCCTATGTCTGGAGGCTTATCTGGTACAAACTTTATTGGGGATCATTTGCCGTATTGTTGGCTTTTTCCAGTAATTTATTTTGGAATCGGGGACTGACGGGTGATTTTAAATCACGATTGAAAACTGCTAAATACAGACTCACCCCGAAAATGAAAAATGGAATAATCACATTTGGACTTGTTTTCATTGGCTTGGGCAGTTTCATATTTTATAACACGAATATTTTGAATGAATATCACCGCTCAAATTATTGGGAAAAAAGGTCTGCAGACTATGAGAAGACCTATAAAAAGTTCAAAGGTGTTCCGCAGCCAAAAATTACCGGCGTGAGTGGGGAAGTTCACTTATTTCCCAAAGAAGCACGGGTTGAATTTTCCGGTGTATATCAAATGAAAAATAAAACGGATTCAGTGATTGACACAATCCATACAAATTTTAATCGGCAAGCGCCCTATTCATCTTTTGCATGGTCACGACCAACTGAAACTGTTTTTACGGATTCCAGTTATGGTTGGGATATGTTCGTTTTTGATCCTCCTATTCAACCAGAAGATGAATTTTCCCTGGAATTTTCAGGAGAAAGAAAGCGAACCGGTTTTTCCAATGGTGGGGTTAATCGGACGGTGGTAGAAAACGGTACCATGATCTGGAGTGGCGATTTGTTTCCTGACTTTGGGTACAATCCTGGAAGAGAATTAAGCTCTAAGCGCACCCGGAAGAAATATGACTTATCCGAGACTCAAGACCCCATGCCTAAATATGATGATGTGGAAGGGAACAAACATGGTATTCTTGGTGATGATGCTGATTGGGTGGATTTTGAAGTAACCATGAGCACTGACATGGATCAGATTGCTATGGCGCCCGGTTACATTCAAAAAGAATGGGAAGAAAATGATCGTCGATTTTTTCATTATAAAATGGATCAGAAAATTCACAATCTCTTCGCTTTTGTATCTGCACGGTATGATGTAATAAAGGAAGAATGGAATGGGATTAATTTGGAAGTGTACCATCATTCAACTCATACGTACAACGTGGATAAACTTATGGAAGGGATGAAAAAATCTATAGAGTATTATAATGAGCTATATGGCCCATATCCGTATCGGCAATGCAGGATTTTGGAATTTCCCTACGGCAGTTATGCAGCATCCTTCCCCAACACAATTCCATTTTCTGAAAATATAGGTTTTGTCATGGATATAGATCCTGATGACCCGGAAGATTTGGATATGCCATTTTGGGTCACTGCTCACGAAATGGGACACCAGTGGTGGCCGCACCAGGTTTCTGGTGGGAATGTTCAAGGATCAGGGTTCTTGAGTGAAGGATTGGCGGAATATTCTGCAGTATCACTATTGGCAAAAGAGAAAGGGGAGAAGCAGCTCCGAAAATTTCTGAAATATGAATTGGATAAGTATCTTATAGGTAGGTATTCGGAACAGAAATTTGAGCCGACTATCGTTCAGACAGAAGGCCATCCCTACATCCATTATAATAAAGCAGGCCTTATGATGTACACTCTATCTGATTTCATTGGCAAGGATGTGTTCAATAGCGCTTTGGGAAGATTCATTGACAAGTTTCGCTATCAATCAAATCCTTACACCAACATTGGTGAATTTGTAAAAACAATTCGGGAAGATACGCCGGATGACTTGCAGTACCTCATTACCGATACGTTTGAAAAAATCACACTTTACGAGAACAAAGCGAAAGAAGCTTCAGCAGTTGAGAATGAAGACGGAACGTTTACAGTTACTATGGAAGTGGAAGCCAAAAAAGTCTACTCCGACAGTTTGGGAAATCAAACTGATGCTGAGCTCAACGACTGGTTAGAGATCGGTGTTCTAGGTGAAACGCTGGTTAATGGAGATATGGAAGAAATTCCCATTTATTTAGAAAAGGTTTTGATTACAGATTCTTTAACAACTTTTACAGTTGAAGTAGATCAAAAACCAATCAAAGCAGGGATTGACCCCATGCACAAATTTGTGGATCGAGATTCAGATGATAACCTGGTACGGGTAATCATTGAAGATGGAAAAAACCAAAATAATATTTAAATTAATTTTAATTCCATATTATTTAAGATAAGAGAATAAAAATTTTAGATTTTAATTTTTATAATTAGACACATTGGTGCAAGTGAATAAATGAATCAATCCAAATGCTTTATTCCACTAATAGTGGTTTCATTAATTATTTTATCTGGCTGTTCATCATCTATCCCGGAATTGAACTATAAACCAACGAAACAATATTCGTTAGATAAATACTTATATTCAGTTGATTTAACCCGGATCAAGAATGACAAGGCCTATGTTCATCTCCATTGTCCGGGATTGAATCAAGATACGGTTATATTCCATTTTCCAAAAACAATTCCGGGAACTTATAAAGAATTGGATTATGGCGAAATGATCCAACTTATCGAGCCAAAGGACAGTGATGGGAATTTGCTTCCTGTTCAAAAAATAGGGAAAAATATTTTTAAAATTACATCAGCACGGGATCTAACCATGATTCATTACTGGGTCGATGATACGTGGGATCATCCAAAGTCCAAGAGACGAATTTGGCCTATGGGTGGAACCAATATTGAGAAAGATGAGAATTTTGTAATCAATGCATCTGGTTGGTTTGGTTTTTTTGACGGACTGGAATTAGTGCCTATCCAAGTTTCATTGACTCAACCGGAAGGAATGAGAGCCTTTACGGCATTGCCTGTAGAATCTGAATTTGAAAACACAATTGTTTTCAATGCCCGGGATTACCATCAATTGATAGATTGTCCTATTATGGTTTCGGAACCGGACACCGCCACATTCATGGTTGCCAATACAAAGGTGTTTATTGATGCCCATTTTAATGGTGAAGAATTCGGATATGCAGATTTGATCAAAAAAGAGATTCAGCCATCTATGGAAGCAGTGGCAACGTTTACAGATTCTCTTCCTGTGGATGAATACCATTTTATCATGTATATCCGGGATGGTCGGGAATTCATGAAAACTATACAATCAAAAGAAGTTGGTATTATTAAGAAAGCTAAAACGGCCATAGAAAATGTTACCCTTTTTGGCATGGGCGCATTGGAACATGGTAATTCATCTTTTTATACCTTAACAGATTTTGGAGATTCTTCTTATACATCTATGATCAAACGAGTGGCTCTACATGAATTCATGCACATTTTCACACCATTGAACCTTCATAGCGAATATATAGGAGAATTTGATTATGTGAATCCTAAAATGTCAAAACACCTTTGGCTGTATGAAGGCATTACAGAATATTTCGCCAATTTGATTATGGTTCAATCTGGACTTTCCACACCCTTAGAATTCTTTGCAGAACAAATGGGTGGGAAGATTCGACGTGCTTCTAGGTATCCAGAAACAAAAATTCCATTTACTGAAATGAGCGAAGGAGTTTTTGAGAAAAAATATGGTCGTCATTATCGGCAAGTTTACCAACGAGGCGCCCTCATGGGATTATTGCTCGATATTGAAATTATCCGTCTTACAAATGGTAAAAAAACATTGAAAGATATTGTGTTGGAGTTGGCTTCAAAATATGGACCAAACCAATCATTTGATGAAGAAACCTTTTTTGATGAATTTACTTCATTAGTCCACCCTGAACTTCGTCAGTGGTTTGCAGACTATGTTGAAGGAACCGTTCCGTTGGATATTGAAGGAGGGCTGTCCCAAATTGGTGTTGAATATTCTAAAAAAGGGAAACACCAAGTGCCAAAGAAAATTCTGAAGGATTATGGTTCAAAAGAACATCGTATTTCATTTGGAAAGTATAAAAAAGTGAAAAAAGTGGGTAAAAAAGATCCGGTTGGTTTCAAAGTAGGCGACAAGATAGATACAGATAAAATTCGAGAAAAATTTTATGATGGGAATGGGTTTCCAATGCAAGAAGGAACAGATGTCAAAATCACTGTAAAACGGGATGAGGTCATGATTGAATTGCCGTATTCAATAGAATATAAAGAAAGAAAATACAGCTATCGTTTGCGGATTTTGAAAGACTTGACAGATTCACAACAAAATTACTATTCAGTCTGGATAGGCAATAAAAAGTAAACAGGATTCTTTTATAAATGGTGTAATTCATTGTAAACTCAATCTCGCCTAATTGCTATAAAACGACATATTTACGGGGGATTCGTACATGTCAAATTGGAATAAGAATCAATTCATCGAGCATCTTAGAGAAGAGTGTAGCAGAGAAGTGGCTAAAGTTGGTGTGTCTATAATCGATTTTACAGAACAGCACGCAGATGACATTTCCTGGGGAAGAGGTGGAGATCATGGAACGCTTACTTTTAGATGTAATTCAGATGAAGGCCCATTGCCACTTTTTCATATGACTTCCACGGGGCAATTGAACCTACAAATCAACTTTATGCGACATAAAGAGATTCCACCTATGGTTATCCGTGATATTGTTCTAAAATTGGAATCAAACTTCTTACGAGATTATAATCCAGTTGAATATCCAAGTGATGTTTTTGTGCCTATGGATGAATTATTTCACACCGAAAACCAGGTTGAAAAATTTCTAAAAACTATGGAAGGCTGCACTTACAGGCTTAAACAATAAGTTTTTTTTAAAAAATAACCACTAGAGCCCCATATCGATAATTGGTATGGGGCTTTTTTTATGACACAATGGAACTATATTTATGAGATTAGTTAATTCCATCTAACATTTTATTTTGAATTCATGAAAATTTATCTTCCACTATTATTATTAATTGAATTATTGATGGGGTCAACTGGATCCCTTTCGGGACACATCCGCGATGCATCTACTCATCAGCCTTTGATAGGCGTTAATGTAATAGTGAAAGGTACTAGCATGGGAGCAGCGACCAATCAATTTGGAAATTTTATTTTAGATGATGTACATGTTGGGAGTTATACTATTTATGTATCAATGATTGGCTATAAATCTGTGAATCGATCTAATGTCCATGTTGTACCAAAACGAACTACAACAATTAATTTTAGTCTGAATCAGAGTATACTTGAAGGGGATGGTGTTGAAGTAACAGCAACATATTTTGAAAAAATAAAGGATGCGGTTACAAGCAGTAGAACAGTAGATATTGAAGAAATTCGTTCAGATCCAGTGGGTGCCTATGATATTATGGCAATGATGCAGGCTCTACCTTCTGTTGTTTCTGGAACAGACCAATCCAATGAAATTATTGTACGAGGAGGCTCTCCTGGTGAGAATCTGTTTGTAATAGATTTCTTAGAAATCCCTTATCCAAACCATTTTCCTGAACAAGGCAAAGGTGGTGGCCCAGTTACAATGATAGATACAGAATTTATTGAACGAATTGATTTTTATGCTGGTGCTTTTCCTGCTAGATATGGAGAAAAACTTTCATCTGTAATGGATGTAACTCTAAGACAAGGGAATCGAGATAAACATGAACAACAAATTAATCTAAGTATGGCAGGATTTGGTCTTACACTTGAAGGGCCACTAAATTCTAAATCTACGTATCTCTATTCTCTGAGCAGATCTTTCCTTGATTTTGTTATTTCATCTGCTGGCCTACAGGCGGTACCTAAATATTGGACAAGCCAAGGAAAGATTACTTATGATTTGTCGAATACTCAGAAAATTTTTATCAATTTTATTGGTGGTATTGATGATATTAATATTCAAGGTGAGAACAATCCACAACTTCGAGGTGCAGAAAATGTGGCTTATTCATCCTGGCAAACAACGCTAGGCTTAACCTATAAAAATCTATTCTCAAAAAAAGGATATTTTCAGTCTTCATTTGGAAAGTCTCTGGTTACACTAAAAGCAAAAGTGTATGAACTGGATCAAAACTTGAATCGAAATTATTATTTTAATCGAGATGATTTAGAAGATGATTTTTCTTTTCGCAGCGAGATTGTTTATAAATTTTCAAATTATTTAGATATGAGTAGCGGATTAACAGCTAAACATATGCGATT
>CAWVTW010000053.1:0-8838 GCA_963933175.1 uncultured bacterium | reverse complement strand
CAGCTGAGACACGCTCTTTGCTTTCCTTTACCGCTCCTTCTGGTAAACCTACTGTAACAAACTTTGGGAGTCGAGACCCTGTTATATGACATTCTACCTCAACAATATAGGCATCGATTCCAAGAATAGAACTGCTGAGAACTTTTGAGTTCAAATCAGAAACAGGTGCTAAAATTGGAATAAACTAGGAAAGGGATAAAGATATAAAGAATTGAATCACGAATTAAATAGAATAGAAAGAATGTAATGAGTACAGACCAGCCTTTTTCTCTAATGAGTTTTGTGAATCCTCCTGTTCTATATATATCCAGCCAACCATTAATAAATTTTGGCTGATAAAACCGCATTAATCTTTTCCTGGTTTGATTTTTTCGAATTTAAGGTTCTCGTATTTTTGCCACATAGTACCGCCTGAGGCATCGGCAAAGCGATAAGCAAATTCCAATGCTTCATAGAATGGCCGGTTAGCGTATTCTCCATGGGAATAAAATTCATCGATCCATTCTGCCATTTCTGCTATAGTTACTTCCTTCAATTTATCAAAAACGCCATAAACCAATTCTGCGCGATTTTCATAATACCATTCTGTAAAACCATCATAACCAACTGAGTTTTGAAGTTCAGTATGTGTTTCATACACCTGGGTCAAATAAGAGAATAGAAATGTTTCTTTTTCATCAACAGACAAGGTTTTCCAATATGTAACCACCGGCGAAAGTTTACCTTCACCAGTTTGTGCGAACAAAATTGTTATGAGGAGAAATGGAATGAGTTTTTTCATAGTTGACTCTTTTTAGGCATCTTGGACGATTTAACTAGGCCAAAAATACAATTTTCGGTGATATATGGCTAATGCTAAACATCTGCAGGATCAATCCAATCTCCATGAAAATGAATCAATTGGATTAAGGCATCGACAGCAGATTCTGCCGGGATATTTTTTTTGATCACATCCTGTCCTTTATAAAGAGATATCTTACCGACTCCCGTCCCCACATATCCATAATCAGCATCCGCCATTTCTCCGGGACCATTAACAATGCAGCCCATAATACCAATCTTCAGCCCTTTCAAATGATCGGTCCGAGCTCGAATCTTTGCCGTCGTTTCTTGAAGGTCAAACAAGGTCCTTCCACAAGATGGACAAGAAATATATTCTGTTTTTGAGATTCTGGAACGGCTTGCCTGGAGAATTCCAAATGCGGTTTCATTTACATAACCAGCGTCATGGTTGGAGTCAATCCATATACCATCTCCGAATCCATCCAACTGAAGTCCACCCAAGTCTGTTGCTGAATAAAGAAGCAATTCATCCTGAGAAAAATGGAGATAGGATCTTTTAACGATAATGGGATTTTTGATTGTTTTTTTTATGCATTCAACAAAAAATCGTCTTTGAGCAGCATATCCGTGTTCGTTATTAGTATCTAAAATAAATATTGTTTTTTTAAGCTGACTTAATTCAGTCATTAAACTTGAGGAAATGTCTGAATAAATATTTAAAAAAGAAATTTTATTTTGATCAATCAGCGATTTTTCATCAAGTGAATAAATTGAAAAATGTCTCTCTTTATCTTCCAATGCAATATGGTTTTGTATTATTCCTAATGTGCCAGGAATTTCAAAATCAATGGAATTGTCTCCAATAAATAGAAAATCTACAGCTTGATCTGAAATTTGCCATTTATCTCTGTTTTCAGAATAAATATATCCAAATGGTATCAGATCGTGATACGTAATCAAATCTTTTCTTGACATATTACCAATGATGCGCGGCACCTCATCACCACCTAGATTCATTATAGTATTTGTCTCACGTTTATTTCGGAAAAATGGGTCATATGGAATGGAATTTATTTCTGGAATCGGTTCATGATTTTTTCTGGCCTCATAGCGATTAACCAATAATTGAGCCACCGGAATTTCAGCTTCTGGCTCTTCCGTTAAAGAAACACGAATTGTATCACCCAAGCCATCTTCCATGAGTGTACCAATTCCAACAGATGATTTGATTCTACCATCTTCACCTTCTCCAGCTTCCGTCACACCAAGGTGAAGCGGGTAATTCATTCCTTCAACCACCATCGTTTTCACAAGTAATCGATATGCTTGAACCATAACCTGTGTATTGCTGGCTTTCATGGATAAAATGATATCGTGATATTTTTCTTCTTCTGCAATGCGAAGGAATTCCATAGCAGATTCTACCATCCCAGTGGGCGTATCTCCATAGCGGCTCATAATCCTGTCAGACAATGATCCATGATTTGTCCCAATTCGCATAGCGGTTCCATACTCTTTACAGATTTGAATCAGTGGGATAAATCTTTCTCGAATACGATCCAATTTCTCTGCATAAGTCTCATCATTATAATCATGAATTTCAAATTTCTTTCGATCGGCATAATTCCCGGGATTCACACGAACTTTTTCAACAATTCTTGCTGCTACCTCCGCTGCATTCGGTGTAAAATGAATATCTGCAACCAAGGGAGTATGATAGCCTTTCTCTCTCAATCCATCCCGGATCGCCTGAAGATTTTCTGCTTCTTTAACGCTGGGCGCAGTCACACGTACAATCTCACATCCTGCATTGATCATCCGGATTGATTGATCAATGGTGCCAATCGTATCTAGGGTATTCGTGGTGGTCATGGATTGGATTCGGATCGGATTTTCCCCACCTACACCCACATTCCCAACCATAACTTCCCGTGTTTGCCACCGCTGGTACTTTGTTAAACTGGGACAGTAGGTTTGCATTATTGCCCTTGGTATGGTTGGTTTAAATATTGTTTTGCTTTATTCATTGCAGACGAGAAATTATCAAGTTTCAAACATTTTTTGTAGCTTGATTTTGCTTCAATTCTATCATTCATCATATCGTAAGTCATGCCTTGTAATAAATACGCATTTCCTAAAATAATATCCAACTCTGCTGTATATGAATTGATAGCTGAATTCAGAAATTCCAATGCATCTGAGTATTTGTTTTGATGAAAAGAGAATAATGCTCTTTCATAATCAAAATAAGACCCATACCATACTTTCTGGCGATGTGTGAGACTAGGTGATAGTAATTCTATATCTTCTATTATTGCCTTAATATTTTGTGAATTTCCTATTCGAATCATGGATTCTAAAAGGAGAAGATTAAAATAATAATTTTTCGGAAAATGTGTCACCAGATCCTTGGAATGTTTAAAAGCCAGTATCGGTTCATCTTCCACCCACAAATAGAGAAAACTGAGAATCCCTTTTGCCTCAATCCATGCCCAATCTCCTTCATTTGCAGCCATGGACATTTCATTCAAGCCCGCCTCTCTGGATGCGTCTAATCCATAAAGCTCAACAGCCCATTTTATTAAGATATTACTCATAGCGCTGTAATACTCTACAATTCCAATTGGAAGCCTAGCATCCATTATTTCGGGTGATTTTTTTGCTACATCATCTATAATCGAAAATCCTTTATACGCACGAAAGAATGTCTTAAGCCACTTTTTCTTCCCCAAAGTAACACGAGCACTTAAGCTCAATGCAGATCCCCGGTAAAGCTGATAGGTTTGGTCGTAATCGAATCTGTCCACCAACTCTTCATATACAGGTTGAATTAATACAAGATCGGTTTCAAGCAAGATATTGGCTTCTTCAAAAGAATCATTTGCCTGACTTCGCACCCATCGGGCGGCAACCCAAATAAGATGAACACCCGGATGATCGGGATATTGGTCCCTGGCATTTGTCAGTATAGTAACAGCACTGTCAAACTCATAATTGTAGAGAGCATATACACCATCCTTAACGAGATGGTCTCCTTCATAGTAATCTTTTGAAAATAGAGTCGAAAAGAAGATAAATGTAATTATACTACGACGCACCAATGGATATAATACAAATTAAATAGTTAAGAATAATTGAAGACTCATCCGCATTTGGCGGATCAGAACACGAATCAAAACTTGAAAAGGATTATTAACCTGGAGAAGACAAAATGAGCCATCCACGTGATTCATTATTATCCGGCTTGATATCAATACTTTTCTCCCAGGAAGCACGAGCTAATTGTTTTTCATTCATTTTCCAATATGTGATACCCATGCCCATATAAGCATTGGCATTGTTAGGGCTCAATTCAAGAACTTCCTGATAGGCAACCAGTGATTCGCTGTACATGGTTTTTTCCCGATAAAACTTTCCTAAAACACCCATAGCACCTGAAAGCCAAGACGATGTGTTGTTATTGACAGAGAGAGCATTCTTAAACGCCCGGCGACCCATAGTCGGATTTCCTATCCTGTTGTATTCTACGGCCAGGACATAATATGCCTGTGGCAGGAGATTCCGAACCACGGCATCATTCGGGCGATAGTGTAGGAGATCTTCCCATGAAGCAGCGGTTCTACCCCATTCCTGTGCATTAAAATAACTAAGCCCTTGCATATATCGATAATCAGGGTTGTCTGGTTCAAGGTAAACGGCATCACTAAAAGAAAGTGCAGCATAGACATATTTACCCTGTTCAAAATATAAATCTGCCAATGAAAGATGAGGCTGAACATCTTTTGAATTGAGCTTAACAGCGCGCTGAAATGTTTTTTTAGCTTCTTCTACCCGACCAAGCCGTAAATGATTTTCACCAATCAGTTGAACAAAACCCGTTTGCGTTGGATATTTTTCAGAGGCTTCTTCAGATAAATTCAATGCCTCTGTATAATCACCAGAAGCCATTTTCTCCCGAATAATAGTGATTCGTTGGGCTGGTCCATCAGGTGCTCTCTCTGAAGAAAGAGTAAGTATATCCCGACTCAGTTTTTTTTGTTGATCTGTTTGGACAAACATAGACATAGCTTCAATGGTTGCTCCATGATTTGGATCTATGTATAGTGCTTCCTCAAATGCATTTTTTGACTTTTGATATTCACCCAGGGTTGCATATAATGATCCCAAGAAAAAATGTGCATCAGGATTTCCAGGATTTTTTCCAACTTCATGTAAATAAACTTCTTTGGCTGCATCATAATCACCATTGGCTTCGTAATGCATCCCTAACTGTCTTTGTACATATAAATTGTCAGGGTTAAGACGAGACTCTTTTTCAAAATCTTGCCTGGAAAAAAATGGTTTTGAATCCAAAGATACCATTTTCTTTTGAGGGTCTTCATTGTAATAATAACGTGTAGCTCGAGCTAATTCTCGATTGGACGCCTGGAGTTCACCCGTTAAATTGAATAATTCATCCGCATAAGCAGCCGAGTTTATACGAGAATTTTTATTAATCGTTGATGCGGATTCGATTGGCTCTGCAGTTGAAGACGATTCCTTTGGTTTTTTCTTTTTGGATTTCTTTTTCTTTCCAGATGATTTTTTCTTTTTGGATCCTTTCGTGGACTTCTTTTTTTTCTTTCCGGATGATTTCTTTTTCTTTTTCTTTTTCTTTTTCTTCTGTTGCTCAGCCGATTCTGCGCGCACGAATCCACTTTCTGAAATGGGCAGATTTCCCATCAGAATTAAACATATTAAAAGCCGGGTTAGGAATTTCATGAAGTCATATTCTCGAATTGCAGAGTGAAATTACACATTCTTACTTAATTAGAAAGCATTTTTTATAGGTCAATCCATCTTGATTTTATTTGGTTTTTTCCCAATGGATCTGTCCATACAAACAAAATCTGATCTTCCATCAATTCAAATTGTGGATAACCAATACCACGTCCACCGCCTAATGATTCAACATAAGAAATTTCTGATAAGGTGCCATTTATATCTATCTTTCTATAAACAATAGATGAATATTCTTCCTTGGCATCTAACCAGCTTGCCACAATAGTTTTTTCATCTAGCCATTCCAAGTCAACTCTTCCTTGGGAATCCCCTGCATCCACTCGAATTGGGTCAGAAAAGGTCTTACCTTGATTATTAGAGAAAGCAACGTTTATTTGGGATTCACCATCAGGAGCCGTAAACCATGCAATAGCGACTTTTCCATTTTTTGCTGCCAGTTTTGGTCCATTTACAGGACAACCTGGAATTATCCAGCCATCTTCATTTACTGGATAAGGGTTTTCCCATTTCCCATTTACTTTACGAAGAATATTAATATTTCGCACTTCAGATGGGGTGCGATCGCGATAGGCGACTATGGTTACTTTCTCTAATTGGACAGCCGTAGTCGGGCAACATTCACACACCATAGCATCCAGGGAAATATCATGTCTTTGTTTGAAGTCACGATCAAATGATGTCGTGTAAAGATTCATATCTCCAGCACTTTCATGTCCATGTCCACCAGCCATTTCTCTTCCGTCTAACCACACCATTTCTAATTCATGAGTTTCATTTTTATAAAAGGATACAAACCCATGTTCTGCGTGTTTCCCATCACGGTGAGGTAAGATCGGTTCACTCCAAGTTTTACCACGATCAATTGAATGAATGACTTTTACATCGTAATCATAGGTATTCTTACCACTCATTTCTAGCCAATGCGATACGAGAGTACTATCATTTAGTTCAAAAATGGATGGAAAGTCTGCCCAATTAATAAAGAAATCATCTGAAGAATAAATGAGACTTTTTACCGACCATTCGTTATTTGAGAATTCAGACCAAAACAAGCCGAAAATTGTAGAATCGATTGGCTCAAACCAGGAGACGAGCAATCCATCTGATTCAGTTTTTGTTAGATGGGGATATCTACTCCCATTCCCAAAAGGTAGTTCGCCTGAATCTTGTTTTGAGCACCCAGCGATGGTCAAAAATAATATTATCATGAAATATTTTTTCATTTTTGTATTAAATATGTTTTGCCAGCCCACCCGAGCGCTGCAAAATTGATCAGAATTTCACTATAGACTAATATTTTATTTTCAAAATAAAAATTGATATAGGGTGGAATTACCATATCCCAAATGGGAATATCCCCTTTTTCTGGTTCTATTGGATAAATCCAATAATTAGTTTCAGAAAAAGGATAAAACCATTGAACCCCAACGGTTCTTGCAGTGAGCCAATCTGTTATTAAATGAAGCATCACTCCTGCAAAAATAATCAGTGAAGCTTTTTTAATGTCATTGCGTTTTTGAATTTTCCCAATTATTACACTAATCGAGCAAATAACTATCCAAAAAATAGGTGTATGCAAAATACTGTGGTGACCCGCAACGGTACTGGACCAAATCCCATCAATATCCGGGAGGATCGTTGAGAAGATTAAGAGCCAGACCCATTTCGACTCTTGTTTTGAAAATGTCCCCGCTAAATAGCCGGAAGCAATATGGGAATTAATAAACATAAAAAAGGAGTGGACTCCGGGCCCTAATTATTGAAACGATTAATGCATCCCACCAATTTTACAGCATCCTGGAAGCCCCTCGTAAGCCATAGGGTCAGCCAATGTTTCATTGGCTTGATATCCCAAACCTGATATGGCTTTTTCAATTTTAGACAAGTCTGTTTTTCCCTTATCAAAAACGACCTTAGTTGTTTTGGTCTCCAAATCAACGGCAGAATGAGTCACACCTGAAACCTTTTTTAATCCCATTTCAATGGTTTTTTGACACATCCCACATTGGATTGTTGGAGTATTAACAGCTGCATTCACATTTTCACCCCCACACCCAATCACCATAGTAAGTATAGTTGGTACTAATATTTGGATCAATTTCATTTTAATTTCCTTTTTTTCTGATAGTTTAGAATACGAAACCAATACCCGAATTTAAAATGGGCAGTGCGGATTTATTCCCTTTTATTGGCAATTTAAACTCTATTCTTGCCATCATATTTTTTCTGTAACCCACCAAAACCGGTCCGGAATGGATTGATGTCATCCCATCGGATTTCCGCAGTGAAATATCCCACATGGTGAAAATGCCGGAATTCGTTTCATTGCTATGAATTGGATGTAAGCCTATATTTCCATCGAAACCATAGCTTGATTCACCTATTGAACTTATCCATCCAAAAATATCATACATTTGATAAAACCTAGGATCTTCAGAACTATACGAGATACTCAATCCTGTGCCGCCCTTCCCTTTAATGGGTATCTTAATCTGCGGTGTGAATCCCCAATTCTCAGTATAACCGGAATGATTTTGGTACTTTTTTAAAGGAAACGCAATAATCGGGGATTCTAAAATTTTCCCATCTTCCAACGGTATTTTAAATGTAACCCTTTTTTCCCTCGACCAAGTATAAACACCTTCGAGCCAATTAATAGAACTTACATCAGGACTAAATTCATTTCGTATTTGGAATCCATATCCCCCACTCCACCTAGGCGCCATATCCATCACCGGCTGATGTGCCAATAACGTGGTCATCAAAAGTATTGTTCTCAAGATATATTCCAATTATCAATTAACCTGAGAATTGGAACTAAAGCGAAGGCAAAGAATGCTCCTACAGAATAGATTATACTCGACATGTAAAACATTCGACGATTAAATTGATCTGCAATTTCACAAGCCGATTCGTCATCTAAATCGCAAGCAACTTCTTTATTATTTTTGAATACATAAAAGCCATTCACCAGTAAAAGAATCCCACCAACAAGGAATATCCATCCTTTATTCTGGGAAATAGGAATCAATATGGGGAATGCAGAGACCATTCCTGAAACAGCAATTCCTCCTGCTAAAGTTGCTACCAATGCCGGCAATGCACAACAAATGAGGGTACTAGATGATGTAAAAAGTGATAGAATGGCAAAGGTTTTATTTTTCATGGGTATTCTCCCCCACTTTAAACTGTTGGGTCAACTTGCCATCAGGATTTATATAATAGTCAAAAACTTCGTATCCTGAGCTTTTGATAATGTCGATTGCATCTTGG
>CAWVTW010000052.1:0-9625 GCA_963933175.1 uncultured bacterium | reverse complement strand
TTGGTCGAGCCAATTCTATAGATTGTGAATTAACAATACGAGTTGCTTTAAACGTGGCTGTAACCGGAACAGGCGCGGCAGGTTCTTCATTTATAAGATCCAACAGATCATCTTGAGCCATTAATGAAAAAATGACTCCAAAATAGTAAATAAAATATTTGTTCATTTTTTCTTCAAATTAAGATTAACAGTTACTTCTACAATCTTGGCAATATTCTCCCTTACAATTTTGGGAATCTTAATTTCATAATCTGCCACAATAATATTGAATTTTGCACTCCCCCTAACCTGTTCATCTATCTTTGAAACCATTCCCATGTCTTTGATCTCGTGACTCACCCCATGAATATTCATCATTCCCGTCAATGTTACCTTCTGCGGTTCATTGGATAAGTTGATTGAATCCCAAGCATCGATATTTCCTTTAAAAGATGCATAGGGATATTTTTCTGACTCCAAATAATTTTCATTGAAATGTTCCTGCATCAACCCATTTTTAAAAGTGAACCCAGGGATTGGAACTCGAAATGCCACTTCACCTGTTCCCATATCCAAGACACAGGTAACTTGTTTATTAACTGCTTCAATATCTTCTATGAGCGCAGATGAATAAAATGAGATTGTTCCTGATCGAGTAAAATAAATATCCTTCGCAAATATAGGACAGACTAGGAAAATGATTAAAACATGGAATTTTATATTTTTCATTCGTTGCATTCCATGTCGAAAAATGTTTGCAAAATATCCAAATTGGCATTCGATAATTTTTGTCCGCCTTGTGGCATAAATCCATTTTCACCACTATTGCGATTTACACGATCCAAAACATTTCCTGATTTGATAGCAGAATAAACACTCGTATACGAGTCCAAGGATAGACCGCCTTGGCCTGGATGGCATCCAACACAATTGGATGATAAAATGGGAGCAACATTTTCATTATAATAAGTCTCAACTGCGGAACAATCCACAGTTTTGATTTCGTGGTCTTCTTCTACATTTTTTTCACATCCGGAAAAACAGATACACAGTAACAATGTTATGGTGATAGTATTCTTCAATTTAAATTCTCTCTTTATAATAACGGGATTTCTAATGAATCTTAGCCAAAATTTAATATGACATGGTCACACGTAGAGAAATGAATTGGAAAATTATTCGTTCCCTTATCCCAATCATCGCCCTGGGTGCATTATATTACTACACCCAATCAATGAAAATTGATTATGAAAAGGAGAAACCTGTTTTAGTGACCACTGCGAAAGATTTAATTTGGCGGTTCCAGGTTGATGCTTCAAAAGATATACTATTTAAAATTGTTCAGGTTGAAGGTGAAGTTACAGGGATGGATTCCCTTTTATTGATCCTGAACCATAAGTTGATTTGTGCACCAGAACCAAATACTGAAATAAAAAGGGTTATAGGAGATTCAATTACAGTTAAAGGTCGTTGCATTGGATATGATGATCTATTGGATGAGGTTCGAATGGATCATGTATTCTGGGTACAGAATTAGTATAATCCCAAAAAGCAAATTGCTTTCATTATCTTAATTTATAGTCTCTTATTTTAAATAAATAATTTTTCTAGAATCAATAAAACCATTTTGGTTTATTTTGATAAAGTAAACTCCTGAACTCATGTTAAAGGGTGTTAAATCAAAATTGATTTGATGAGAACCAATTGTGGAAAGTTCATGAATTGATGTTGAAATTGTCTGCCCCAAAAGAGAAATAAAAGCGATTTCAACAGATTGATTCGGTTTACCAACACTCATCTCAATAGTAATGGATGAATTGAATGGATTTGGAAAAACGCTATGAATAGAAATTTCCGTTGGGGTTATATCACTAACTATAGATAAAATACTATTCTCAGACCCTGGCGTCGGCGTCATATAATCCCAAAGTGATAGTTCTTCCGCAACTCTACCATACGAAATATCTGCATCTTGTTCAGGGAATGTTATAGAATCAAGAATTGTAATGCCATCGGGTGACACTATTGCCAAAAACTCACCTCCTGAAGAAAGTTTAAAATTGGTATGTAAATCGCCCTGTTCATCATCATTATCACACCAAATGACGAGAAAACTATCTGGTTCAATTGAAATATTTGTAAATGGGAAAGGCCACTTGGTTAATTGATTTTGATTATCAGTTAAATAATAGCCATCTAATTCAACTGGTGTTTCCCCATGGTTAATGAGTTCAATCCAATCATCAAATTCCTCATAATCATCACCAAGTGTTAGATCATTAATCGCAAGTAATTCATTTATTTGAATATCATTTATATCATTCGGATTTACAATTGTCAGAGATTTATATCCTTCAATTGGATATCGTTCAACTGCACCATTTTTAATTGCCGTTAAATACCAATCAATCTCACCTTCTGTCTCCATAACAACTGTACCAAACCAGCGATCTTGCTCTTCTACCTTTTTTGAATTTTCAATAGGAGTGTAACTTAATTGACCTGTTTCCCAATCATTTGGGTTTATACGATAATGAAAAATGATATTATCTATTCCATTAGGACCAAAAGCAGATACGCTTATTGAAAAAGTATCATTTAATAAAATAGATTGATGAGACGGAATAACTTCATAAATAAATGGATCTTCGCCAGAGTAGTACAGTTGATCATTTAATGATGAAACACGATCAGAAATAAATCTTTTAATGCCTTGTTTAATATGTTGATTTTGGTAGTTATATCCATAACTTGAATTAAAGTCCGACATATTAAACCCATAATCCAACGTTCGCCATTCATCCTCTTGTGCTGCTGCCATGGAAGCATTGTGCCAAGAGTCCAACTGATTGTCCCATTCCGAATTGTTAAAACTTGTGTTTATATAAAATTCTAAAAAATGAGTAAATAAATTTTTGTAACGAACATGGCTGAAGAGATAATCAGTAAGTGGGCGACCATCTCCATCTATCACAGCATAATCGTATGGATTAATGGATGACCAATCAATATCAAACCAATCGACGCTGAATGAATTATCATAATCATAAGGAATCCAATGAATCAGATCATCACTAGGATTGTGATATAAATAAAAGTTATTTCGAAGAAATCTATAATCATCCCAACTTCCTGTTAAAATATTAACTGCAAAATATTGGAGTGTTTCTTTAATACTCAAAACCATCTCTAAGGAATCTGGTGCTTGGTCTATGATCCTGATTAAACGAGCTAATTTAGAATAATCATATTCTTCTTCATTCGTTTTTAATTCATAGGGTCGTGTATCATCATAATATGGATAATAATCTTGTGGATTATCCCCTCGATAAGTCAAATCTGCCGGCCAAATACATTTCCAGAGATTTCCAGAATCATCCTCATAATTTCGTTTTAAAAAAGTATCATCAATATGTTCAATCGAAATATATAATCCATAATATTCACCATTAATGAACACCTTTGTGTGGGATGCTCTTGTTGATGGGACACCAATTTCCTGATAAAAATCCCAACAGAGTTTTGACCGGACAATGGAAGGATCATTATGCTCACCATTGAGATTTATTTTTTCAACATCATAAAAGTCCCTTCCGGAAATAAAATGGTTAAAATCTAATTTAAAGGATTTTTTTTGCGCATTCCTTGATGTGTTCCCACGTAGCCTAAAACCAACTGAATCAATAATCTCATCAATATATCCATTTTGAAAATGGATTGTTGCTGGGTGAAAAGAATCACTGTTAATATTTTCGTAAATCCAGATTAAATCTTCAGGATCCACCGTGATTTCTATAATGGCCATTTCTGAATCATCATAAACTTTCCACGATTCATCGCCGAAAAGAAAACTTAAAAAAATAAGTGAAAAAATAAATCTATTTTTCTGAAAAATAGAAATCATGACTCAATGGATTTATTGTCAGTTTTATCAGTTTATCATTCATTTCATAATGCCCTGGACCAATTAATTTAGTTAAAAGAGTATTCTCAAAAGGGAATTCAATTTCGATGGTTTTAGAATCTTGACTATTGTTAAAAGCTGCAAGAATCATTTCATTAAAATATTTTTTCAGGAGGACTAAAATAGGACCCTCATTATACAGAATCATTTGGTCCCCCAAAGCCAAGCTGGAATATTCAGTCCTTAAACCATTTAATAAAGAAAATGTTTTTTTCAATTCCATTTCATTATCTGAAATATTGAATCGCATCATTCGTCGATTTCCCGGGTCTCCTTCTCCCATCAATGCAATTTCTTCTCCATAATAAATAATAGGAATGCCCGGTTGTGTTATATTAAATGCATGAAAGTTTGCCATTTTAGAGTAGGTGGATATATGGCGTATCTTTCCAACCGGATCATCAAATGATCTTGCAGTCCCATTATCACTGAATTCAATTTGGCCATCTGCATAGCCTGAAAATCGGAGTTGATCGTGGCTACTGGTTATATTACCCATCAAATGAATTGGACCAAATGTACTTCTGTTTTCTGCTATAACATCTCCTAAATCAGAGAAATTTGGCTGATCAGAGCTAAAAACTCCTCGTGAATTAAAGTAAATACTGAAATTGAATTGCGCATCCAATTCTGCAGGATTAACATAGGAAACAATCAATTCGTCCGATCCAAAAGTTTCTCCAATTTGATAAATATTTTTTTCAGGAAATCTTATTTTTGCTGATCTTGTAAGAGATTTCCAAAATGAATGGGGAACATGTTTCACAGCATCCTGCCGAAATCCATCAAGATCATATTCTCCCATCCACCACATTGCATCTTCTACCACTTGATTTATTGCAGCAGGTGCGGATGGAAAATCAAATGAAGGAATGAATTCATCAAACCAAGTTGTAAGGCGAGTGTCCCCATCCCATTGGCGAATATTCAGTCGTCCATCCGGGAGATTTACAGTCCCAAACCAATTCTTATGATCTCTTAAATATGGATGGTCTTGGTGGACGTGGTTTGAAACAAAATCCAAAATAACTTTCGTCCCTGTTTGATGAGCCGCTTTTACAATGCTCTGAAATTCTTCACTTTTTCCAAATCTTGGGTCAATTTTCCTTGGTTCAATCGGCCAATAACCGTGATACCCAGAAAAAGTCCTATTTGGTGGAACCCATTCCACCCAACTGCTGTCCGGTTGTTTTTGGATGGGAGATATCCATAATGTATTCACCCCCAAGTCTTTAAAATATCCTTCATCCAGTTTTTGTTGAATCCCAGCAAAGTCACCACCCATAAAATTGGCCAGTTCATGTAGTTTTGGATCATGGATTGGTTTATTATTTGATACATCTCCATCCCTAAACCGATCCACCATTATGTTATAAATAATGGCGAAATGCCAATCATCAGAATTAGATGACAATGGCTCTCCATTTCGAATTATTGTTTGATTCTCAGGAATCATACGTCCTTTGGAATCTCGTCCAAATATTCTCAAGAGCCCTTCCTTAACTCCAGAAATATTAACCTTTACCCCTCCACCAGATAATAGATCAACTATATCGGCATGAAGTTCTTTATTGTCCAACAAAACAATCCAATCCTGGGGTGATGCCCCTTCGTTCGATGGTAAATATTCAAAATGCAGCCAATTCCCTTTATGATGATTTTTTACTAGCATACCCGGTTGTGAAATATTTTCATCTCTTAAATCTAAAATAGAGTTCCAACCACCAATATTATTTGAAATAAAAACAGGATTTTCCGGATCAATTTCTTCGATACCATCTACCACAAATTTATATTCGTGCTTTTTGGGGGACATAAAAACCGTCCGGCTAAATTGATCTCCACGTTTTAGTAATGGCAACGCAGATCGTGACCAATCATTAAATCCACCCATAACAACCACCGTGTTTGCTTTTTCAGATTCAAATGAAAAGGTATGTCGAGCCATAAACTCATATTCAATTAAAATATGAATAGGTTGCCCATCTGCAATTAAGGAAATATTTTCGAACCCGGATGTAACTGAAGAAGCATCTATTATTAACTCGTTACCCAACAATGAAATATGTTGTAAAGACTCATTGAACAAGAGATTGACATTTTCATTCCTAAAATAATTGGAAAGATCAAATGCCTTTTCCTCTCCCATTTTCACTTTCAAAACCGGTATTGGATAAAGAGGATCCATTGCAGTGTGAAACTCACATGAAACAAATATTAAAAGAGAAAGTGAGAGAATGTTTTTAACCCGAATCATTAGTTGTAATTTAGTAACTCTATTTAGAGTTGATAAATAATAATCATCCCAATAATATGAATAATTTGATAAAAACCTTCTACACCATTTCGTTAATCATTATGATAAATTCCTGCATGCAACCTGTAACAAAACTTGGCCTGAGCTATGGTGCTTTCCTGAGACCAGGAGGCATTGAATTCAAGATCTATGCACCATCTTCTGATATAGTAAAACTTGTAATCTTTGAAAAGGTAGATGACGAATCTGGCTTTGAATATCCAATGGAAAAATTAAAAAATGGTGATTGGACATACTTTTTAAAGAATGCACCATTGGGCACTATGTATGGTTACCGGCTCACAGGACCATGGAATGATGAAAATGTAATTGTGGCAGATCCTTATTCTAAAGCAACTGTCACACAAAATAATTGGCGACATGTAGCAAAATCATTGGTTATTGACGCTGCGTTTGATTGGGAAGGTGATACATGGACAAATATCCATCCTCGAGATCTCATAATATATGAAGCTCATGTTCGAGACATGACTGTTCACAAGTCATCCAATGCTACCGCAAAAGGTTCCTATCTCGGATTTATTGAAAAAGATCAAAATGGTGGTATCGAACATTTAAAATCTTTGGGTGTAAATGCAGTTCAATTCCTGCCTCTTTGGGATTTTGCTAATTTTGAAATTCCATATAGACAGGATGCTGATGGGATGTATAATGATTGGAATCCATATGAGAGAAATCACTGGGGTTATATGCCGACATTTTTCATGGCACCGGAAAGTTATTATGCAACAGATGGTACTAATGAACCATTAGCTTGGAATGGGACTGATGGCCGTGCTATTTCGGAGATGAAAAGTATGGTAAAATCCCTACATCAAGAAGGAATGGCAGTTATTTTGGATGTAGTGGTGAACCATATTTCCAATTATGATTGGCACCCGTTGAAATACATCGATAAAACCGTCTATTTCAAATTGGATGAACAAGGTGATTTTCTTAGCCAATGTTGCGGGAATTTATTGGCATCCGATCATCAACCTGTCCGCGATTATATCATTGAAAGCCTGAAATACTGGATGACGGACTACCATATTGATGGTTTCCGCTTTGATCAGGCTCACCTTCTTTCAGCTGAAACAGCAAAATTTATTATAGATGAATTAAAAAAGATCAATCCAAATGTGATCATTTATGGTGAAGCCTGGGATGAAAAAGAAAAGGAATTTTCTGAAATGGGATGGGGTTCCTTTAATGCAAGATTTAGAGATGTCCTTCGTGGCGACCTCCATAATTATGATGAAAAAGGATTTCTATTCGGGAATTTTCGAGATAACGAAACTTTAGAAAACCTTCAAGCCCTTATTCTAGGCACACCCAATATTTATCAATCACCGGCCCATGCGGTCAATTTTCTGGAAGTCCACGATGATTATTGCTTCAACGACTATTTGCGCCTGTCTAGCAGCAGGAATTCAAGAGATGATATCATTGATGATCCCATGAAGCATATTGAACTGGACGATGATCTTTTAAGGAAAAACAAACTGGGCGCGTTGATTCTCCTTACCAGTCAGGGAATCCCTATTATTCATCAAGGTCAGGACTGGGCTCATAGTCAAATCATCGCAGAAACAGATGCGCATGATCCAAATGTGGGGAAAATGGATCGGAACCCATACAATAAAGATAACGAAACCAATTGGGTCAACTGGCTTGAAAAAGAGAAAAATAAGGAATTAGCTGATTATTATAGCGGATTAATTGACCTTCGCAGAACACATACTGAATTCCGCCACACTACTAAAAAGGATTTCAAATTCCAGGGATTAGCAGACCACGCCTTGGGATATGTGATCCGGAACCGAATTGCGGTTTATATAAATGGTGAAAATTCTACTGCTGTTGAAACAGACTTGCCTGAAGGGAAATGGCAATTAATCGTTGACAATGAAGAAGTGAATTTGAACGGGATTCGCCAATTTTCCGGTAAAATCTCTATTCCCCCTACTTCCGGAATGGTACTACAAAAAATGAATTAGCTTTACTGTATCAGTAAAGCTGTTCGCCTCTTTCTTGTTGGGCCTGTTTCTTCCTTTTTTCAATTTCGGATAGTGAATATTGACCTCGAGCACGAATTTCTGAACTTGAAAATACTTTTTTCCATTCTTCCCTAATTACTTCCGGCCTGAATCCATCCAACGCATTTCGTGCACGATTAGCCTTGGCTGACCGATCATCAGGGTGAGTATCCCAGAACCGCACAACCGCTTCCTTAAAATTTTCGATATCCTTATCAAAATCCTGATCCACGTGATATTCAAAAACTGAATCCAACACCGTTTCGCATATTTCTGCAGGACCATCAATATCCTGTACAATAGCAGGAACCCGCCGGTCCAGGGTTTCGCACATGGTATAGCCAAAAGGTTCATAGATCCCGGTAATGCAATTGGCGCCAACGCTATTCCAATAAAAGTGAACCGTTTCCTTATTGGAGCTGAAAGGGATAATCACCAGTTGTTTCGGATGTTTACGACCCATTTCTTCCCAAAATGGATTTCCTGTTTCACCGCGATAATCCACACCCATATTAAAAACCCGAATATCACTTCGGTCTGACCGTTCAACCGCTAAAATGGGTAAATCCGGTCGCTTTCTGGGAACGTGGCGACCAATATAACCAATATCATTTAAAGCATAATTGGGCCGCCATTCAATCTCATCCAATTTGGGTGTATAACTATTATAAATAACGATGGGTTCGGCATCATATTTATCGTATCCGAATGATGTGTAATGGCCCAGTTCTGCACGACTGATGAGTACCACTGCATCGGAATATTGAAAGGTGATCTCCTGCTCGTAAAAAGTTTTTGTCGCATCTCCCCCTAGATTGGTCAAATGTTCCATTTTGATCAGGGAATGACACACGGAGATCATTCGTTTTTCTGGATATCTGTCCTTGATGGCTTTGGTCGTATCAAAAGCCACCCACAGATTATTTACGGTTATATCTATATCCTGAAACGTTTTTTCTATATCTTGGGGACCATGGATAATTCTTATTCCAGGATAACGATCAGGAAAATCGGCTGGCGGTTCATCCAAATGTGCTAAAAAAACAGGAATAACTTCAATGTCCGCATTATCTTTAAACATATCCAGAAAGTTGAGTATCCAAGTGGCAACCCCACCATAAACAATTGGCGGGATTTCGTTGGTTAAAAGGGCTATTTTCATTTTAAAAGCTAGGGAGAATTAAAATAGAATCCAGATGGAATTATTATTTTATTGCACGAAATCGAATTGCTTGCCCACCATTTGAGGCTATGCGCCGTAGCCCCGCAGGGGGCCTATTGCCATTTCAGCCTTTGTTGGCAGTAGCTTTTATTTTAAATATAATATTTTTTGGTTTTTTATACCCA
>CAWVTW010000051.1:0-9784 GCA_963933175.1 uncultured bacterium | reverse complement strand
TACATCAGAATTTCAAGGGACACAATGAACAATATAACACTACTAATTATGGCAGCGGGAATGGGCTCTCGCTACGGCGGACTGAAACAGCTGGATGCAATAGGTCCGAGCGGTGAAACTATTATTGATTATTCTGTATATGATGCCATTAAAGCAGGCTTCACTAAAGTTGTTTTTATTATTCGGAAAGATTTTGAGCAGGAATTCAAATCAAAAATAACGGATAAATATGAAGGGCAGATTCAAGTAGAATTTGCTTTCCAGGATTTAAATGATCTTCCTGATGAATTTACGTGTCCTGAAGGGCGGGAAAAGCCCTGGGGAACTGGTCACGCTATTTTATCCGCAAGAAATGTTATAAATGAACCGTTTGTTGCTATTAATGGTGATGATTTTTACGGACGAGAATCATTTAAAGTTGTAGCAGATTATTATAAAAAAGGTGCAAATAGTTTTTCAATGGTTGCATTTAAATTAGATAAAACCCTATCATCCTTTGGAGGAGTTACACGGGGGTTGTGTACCGTGAATGATGAGAAACTAAATACTGTAATTGAAACAGCAGATCTTCAGAAAACGGATAATGGTGTATCTTCTAATCGGGATATTGAATTGGATGGAAGTGAGCCGGTGTCTATGAATGTCTGGGGGTTTACTCCAATTTTGTTTAAATATCTTGAAGAAAAATTTGTTGAATTTTTATCTGAAAATGGGACAGAAATGAAAAGCGAATATTTGATTCCATCGGTTGTGAATGAACTGATTCAAAGCGGGCAGGAAACCGTTCATGTATTAAGAAGTGGTGCCACATGGTTTGGCGTTACGTATAAAGAAGATAAGCCCTATGTTGAAGGTGAAATTGAAAAGCTAGTGAATAAAGAGGAATATCCGGGAAAACTATTTTAGGTTTATTATGATTCAATCATCATTGTTAAAAAAATGTAAAGTAGCAGTATGTTGTTTCTTTACTCTACTGATAACAATGTTTGCGCAATCGCCGTCTGAAATCGAAGACCCATCCATTGTTGAGATAAACAAACTACCACCTCGAGCGACCATATTCAATTTTGAATCAAAGAATCTTGCCATTAATGACAACCCTGAACATTCACAATATTATCAATCTCTAAATGGGATTTGGAAATTTAATTGGGTTCGAAATCCTGATGACCGCCCGTTAGATTTTTTTGAACCTGACTTTAATGATTCATCCTGGGACGATTTTCATGTTCCTGCAAACTGGGAGATCAATGGATACGGTATCCCTATTTATTTAAATCATCCTTACGAATTTTCGTATCACCCCGAACCACCAACAATCCCCGATGGTCATAATCCAGTTGGCTCGTACAGGAAAAATTTCACAATCCCGGAAAAATGGAAAAACCGACGAATAGTGATTCATTTTGGTGCTGTAAAATCAGCATTTTTCATTTGGGTGAATGGGGAAAAGGTTGGCTACAGCCAAGGCAGTAAATTGCCAGCCGAATTTGATATTACTGAATTTATTTCAATTGGAAAAAATAGTGTAGCGCTGCAAGTGTATCGTTGGTCTGATGGCTCATACTTGGAATGTCAGGACTTTTGGCGCATCAGCGGTATTGAACGGGACGTGTACCTGTCTGCCGAACCAAAGTTCAGAATCGCTGACTTTTGGGCTAAGACACCACTAGACCCTCAATTCAATAATGGTGAACTCAGTCTTGAAATTGATTTATTTAATGATTCAATCACTGATAAAAAAATTACAGTGCATACAGAATTATTTAAAGCCAATGGGCGAAGAGTACTCAATAGAACTGATCGTGTAACAATAGAAGCGAATTCACCTTTAACATTTAATATAAAAAACACTATCCGGAACGTAGATGCATGGACAGCAGAAACACCCAATCTGTATAAGCTTCACATTACATTAAAAAAAGGGTATAAAGTCATTTCATCGATTTCGGAAGAAATTGGCTTCAGGACAATCGAAGTTGTAGGCGGACAGCTTTTGGTGAATGGTCAACCCATACTGATTAAAGGTGTAAACCGCCACGAACATGATCCTGAAACGGGGCATGTTATTAGCCGGGAATTGATGGAAAAAGATATTCAGCTTATGAAAGAGTTCAATATTAACACTGTGCGAACCAGCCATTATCCAACTGACCCATATTGGATTGATCTTTGTGATAAATATGGTTTATATGTGATAGATGAAGCCAATATTGAAAGTCATGGAATGGGCTATCATCCGGAGCGGACTTTGGGCAACAAACCTGAATGGGAAACAGCCCATTTATCACGAATAAAGAGAATGGTAGAACGAGATAAAAATCATCCATCTATTATTTTATGGTCTATGGGAAATGAAGCTGGCGATGGTGTAAACTTTGTCGCTGCATCCAAATGGATTCATGAACGTGATCCGTCGCGGCCAGTACATTACGAACGAGCAGGGAATCGAGATCATGTGGATATTTATACACCCATGTACACAGGCGTAGAATGGTTGAAGAATTATGTACAGGAACAGCACGATAAACCCCTCATCATGTGTGAATACATGCATGCCATGGGAAACAGTTTGGGTGGAATGGCTGATTATTGGGAGTTGATCCGAAAAGAGCCTCAACTTCAGGGCGGTTGCATTTGGGATTGGGTAGATCAGGGCCTCACCAAAAAAAGTGAAGATGGAAGAACTTATTTTGCATATGGTGGGGATTTTGGGCCACCGGAAACGCCAAGCGATGGTAATTTTCTGATTAATGGATTGGTCCAACCAGATCAAAAACCAAATCCTCATTTTTATGAGGTTAAAAAAGCCTATCAGAATTTTATCGTAAAACCATATGGTTTAAATCAGTTCGCCGTTGAAATCACTAATGAGAATTTTTTTACGCATACGGATGGAATTGACATATTATGGATGGTAAGGTCAAATGGTGAAACGCTTCAATCTGGGGCATTAAAAGATCTGGATCTTGAACCGCAAGAAAGTAAAAAAATACTTATCCCAGTAGAAAAATTTCAAATGGTTCCTTTCAATGAATATTTTCTCGATATCGAATTTAGATTAAAGAAAAAGAAGGGGCTTTTGCCAAAAGGATATTTGATTGCTTGGGAACAATTACCGCTCATCAATTTCAATACAATAAAATTAGAATTTGATCCAAATATTTTGCAGGATAATTATTCAAAATTAAATGATGTGACCGAAACAAATAATGAGATTTTAATTACAGGGAAAGATTTTGAGATCCTTTTTTCAAAACAAACCGCCACTTTGGATTCATGGACATTTCAGGGAAAAAATATTTTATTGAGAGGTCCAAAACCAAATTTTTGGAGAACACCTACGGATAATGATTTTGGGAATGACATGCCTAAACGAATGGCTGTGTGGAAGCATGCCACCGATGAGGCACAAGTAAATGATATAAAGGTTGATAATTATGATACAAGTGTTGGGATAGAAGTTTTTTATAATTTCCCATCAGTTGAGTCAATGGGATCAATTCTCTATGTTATTTACGGAGATGGACGAATTTTGGTTTACAATAAATTTGAAATAGGAAAAGGGACCTTACCTAATATCCCTAAGGTTGGGATTTCAATGCAAATTCCTAAAGAGTTTGATACCATGACCTGGTTTGGCCGTGGGCCCCATGAGAATTATTTAGATAGAAAATCTAGTGCCAAAGTAGATATTTATTCCGGAAAAGTTTCAGACCAATTTCATCCCTATATCCGCCCGCAAGAGAGTGGGAATAAAACAGACGTCCGTTGGGCAACGTTTCGAAATACTGATGGTAATGGATTATTGGTTCGAGGATTACTGTCTCTGAATGCGAGTCATTATTTACAGGAAGATTATGACCATGGTTTAGGAGAAATAAAAAGCGGTGCTACCGGCAATATCAAAACCACAAAGCAGCAAAGACATTCTATCGATATGGTGGGAAGAGATTTAATTAATTTGGATATTGATTTAATTCAAATGGGGCTTGGTGGTGAAGATAGTTGGTGGGCACAACCTTTGGGAAAATACCAGATTAAACCAAAAAATTATGATTATTCTTTTACATTAATACCCATAAAAAGTGATGAAAATCCAGTTGAATTGAACAAGAATCTTTTTTTTAAATAAAGGATAAATTATTAATATATAACAAATATTGATTTTTCTTATAATGAGTTTGGCAAGACACACATTATGTAAGTAAATAAATTTATGAAAATTTCTGTCGTTATTCCCACCTATAACCGAAAGCATACCTTACCCCGCGCACTCGATTCTGTACTAGCTCAATCCTACCAACCATTTGAAATTATTGTCATTGATGATGGTTCGACCGATGGCACTTTTGATTGGATAAAGTTAAAATATCCTTCCATCAAGTTATTGGAATCTTTTAAACCTTCAAAATCTTTGAAAGGTTATTCCCCAAAAGGAGTCAGCGTTGCTCGGAATGTAGGGATAAAGCAATCCAAAGGTGATTGGATTGCTCTTCTGGATTCGGATGATGAGTGGATTCCAGATAAACTGATAAAACAAGTCCAATTATTGGAAAAAAATGAAGGGTCGGTATTTTGCCACACGAATGAAATCTGGATTCGTAATGGTGTTCGAGTAAATCAGCACAAGAAACATCAAAAATATGGCGGTTATATTTTTAAAGAGTGTTTAGACATTTGTAGAATATCTCCATCATCTGCACTTATCCATAAATCCATATTTGAAAACATTGGTTTATTTGATGAAAGTTTAAAAGTATGTGAAGATTATGATCTTTGGTTACGCATTACATCAAACTATCCTGTTCTGTTCCTAGATGAATTGTTGATAAAAAAGTATGGTGGCCATAAAGACCAATTATCTAAAACACCGGAGGGCATCGAACAGTATCGAATTCAATCATTGGAAAAAATAATGAGTTCTAATTTGCTGCCAGAATCTCAATTTCAAGCTGCAAAAGATATGCTGATTAATAAACTACAGATCTTTGCCAATGGATTAGAAAAAAGACAAAAGATTGATGAATTCAATACGATTCAAAAAAAAATTCAATATTGGTTTAATATATCTTTTTTAAATTAGATTTACATGGTTAAAAGCTTTCTCATTATTTAATGAGTTTAATTTTTGTTAAAACCGTTTTATGATTGATAAATAATTATTTGGTAATAGATAAATAATGGTTAAAAATATTGTTGTAACGATGGCTTTTTTTGTCACAGGACTTCTTGCCCGTGAATGGGTGGAAACCGGTACATCTCGTCCATCTGAACCCGTATGGGTCGTTAATTCAATCTCTGAAAATGAATTAGAGATTTCATTTGATCTTGGCGGTTATTTTGTGGAAGACCTTGCCAATGGTAAAAACAAAATTACATTCCCTGGTGGAGTTCCCAATCTTGAGGAAGGGACTCCTGATCTTCCAAAAATGGCTCAATCAATAATAATCCCTGATTTAGCTCACATGGAATTATCGATTATTGAATCAGAATTTGTAGAAATTTTCATGGAAAACCTTATTTCTTCAAAAGGGAATTTGACCCGCAATATTGATCCCGCATCTGTGCCCTATACATTTGGAGAAGCCTACGAAACAGATGAATTTTATCCTCAGGATATTGTATTTATGCGCAATCCTTATATTGTGCGGACGGTTCGGGGCCAAGCTATTGTTTTTCAACCCATCCAATATAATCCAATCCAAAGGACACTACGCGTCTATACCCATATTAAAGTAAATATTCAGCAAAATGGCATGAGTCAAATCAATCCATTGACCCGCCGTCCAGCCAAAGGTGGATCACGTGAATTTGAAAATATATACGCTGAACATTTTCTCAATTATTCAACAAACAACAGATATGAGTTACTGGGGGAGCAAGGTCCTATGCTTGTGGTTTGTTATGGTGAATTTATGCAGGCCATGCAACCATTTGTGGAATGGAAAAACTATAAAGGTATTCCAACAGAAATGGTGGATGTAGCTGATATTGGCGGTAGTGATGAAATTGAAGCGTTTGTAGAAACAAAATACTATGATGATGGTATTGCCTTTGTTCTCCTTGTCGGTGACATTGCCCAGATCCCTTCACCAAGATATTCCGATGGTGCTGGGTCGAACAGCCCCGCAGATCCTTCTTATGGTTTTGTGGCTGGAAGTGATTATTATCCTGAAATTATAATTGGACGTTTTTCTGCAGAAAATACATCTCACGTGGAAACAATGATAAATCGCACAATAGAATATGAAATGGATCCCGATCCTACTGCCGACTGGTATAAAAAAGGTTCCGGGTTTGCGTCAGATGAAGGTCCAGGCGATGATGGGGAAATAGATTATGAACACTTGGACAATATCCGCGATGACCTTTTGGGTTTCACCTACATTGAGGTGGATCAAATTTATGACCCATCGGGAACTGTCGAGGATGGTGAAGCAGCTTTAAACGAGGGTCGTTCCATTGTCAATTATACCGGTCATGGTTCCAACGGATCGTGGGGGAATGGTTGTCCCATGAATCAGACAGACGTAAATGGTTTAGTTAATATGGGTATGTACCCGTTTATTTGGTCAGTAGCCTGTGTGAATGGAGAGTTCCATATCGGGACTTGTTTTGCAGAAACATGGCTTCGTGCCACAGGGACTGATGGTGTGCCTACTGGAGCGATTGCTGTTCTTATGTCCACCATAAATCAAAGTTGGAGTCCACCCATGGACGGGCAGGATGAAATGAATGATATCCTGGTGGAATCCTATGAAAACAATATTAAGCGCACCTACGGCGGATTGTCCATGAATGGGGTAATGCACATGGCTGATAGTTATGGTACAGCTGGTGAAGAAGAGATTTTATATTGGACAATTTTTGGTGATCCTTCTGTTGTTGTTCGGACAGATACGCCAACAGATATGACCGTTTCCCATAATGATGTAATGATTATCGGCGCAGAAGAATTCAGTATTGAAACCGGAATGGCGGCAGCACTCGTGGCTATTTCTCGGGATGGTGAATTACTGGCATCAACCTATACAGATGCCACCGGTGGCACCACTCTCGAATTTGAACCACCCTTGGAAATCCCAGGGCCAGTGGATTTGGTTGTAACTGCTTTCAATAAAATGCCCTACGAAACAACGGTGAATGTAATCGCACCCGATGGTGCCTATATGCTCATGGGTAATATAGCAGTAAATGGCGGTACAGATCAGATTCTTGACTATGGGGAGGCAGGAAGTCTATATACAACATTCGAAAATGTTGGACAGGATTCTTCAGGAGATTTGACATTTACCCTGATTCACGAAGCTGGGATGGTTACATTGAATTCGAATGTAATTCAAAACGGTTCTATAGCAGCCGGGGCAGAAGTGACTATTGGTCCATTTGAATTCCAAGTCAGTTGGAATGTAGATGATGGTGGACTAATCCCATTCATTATACAGGCAACTGATAATATAGAAACGTGGGAATACGAATTGAATATTCCTGTTGAAGCGCCAGATTATAATTTGATATCTGTTGATTTTTTTGATTTAGGCAATGGAACTCTAGACCCGGGTGAAACAACCACTATGCAACTGGTACTTACCAATGTAGGCCATTCGCCAGTAAGTTATCCAACCTTTGAAGCAACTACCAGTGATCCAAACATAATTCTGGGTGCCGTGGAAAGTGATAATGCATATTTGTGGGAAATTGATGGTCAGGTTACTATTACTATTGAAGTAGCTGCAGTAGATGATGCGCCTGTTGGTCACACAGCCTTGTTAGGAATAATTATTGGATCAGGTGGAACAAACTATGAAAATGTATTTCCTGTCCCCATAACACTTGGTCTCCTCATAGAAGATTTTGAATCAGGATCATTTACGTCGTTTGATTGGATTCAAGGGGGCGATGCTGAATGGACCATTGATAGTGATTCTTATTCCGGCAATTATTCAGCAAAATCCGGTACTATAAGTAATGACCAGACATCTGAATTATCCATTGAATTGAATATTCTTTACGAAGGTGAGACATCATTTTGGGCAAAAGTATCTTCTGAGCAAAGTGGCACGGGTAATATATATGATTACCTTGAATTTTACATCGATGATGAAGCAGCTGAGTTAAATATTAGTGGTGAATTAGACTGGACAGAATACACAGTGGATATTCCGGTAGGAGAGCATTCATTAAGGTGGGTTTATCAAAAGGATGGCGCGCAAAGTTCGGGGCAGGATTGTGCATGGCTAGATCGAATTGCATTCCCAACTGGTTCTATTCCGCCTCTTAATATTGATTTTGGGGATGCCAATTTAGATGGGTCTATAAGTATTTTTGATGTCATCCTTACCGTTAATTATGTGATTGGCCATATTGAATTTTCTATCGAACAATCCCAAAATGCGGATATGAATCTTGATGGGGTTGTTAATATTTATGATGTTTTCATCATTGTAGATATGGTGATGGCAAATTAAAACACATTAGTAATCCATTAAAAAATAGCTCCAAATTCAGGAGCTATTTTTTTGGAATATTATGACTAATTCACTCACCATAACATCAATTTTCTTTCTTGGATGCCTTCACGCTCTCGAGCCGGGCCATGGTAAAACTTTTTTATTGGCATATACTATTGGTGGAAAGCTTGATTTTAAAAAAATACTTCTCCTTACGGGCAGTTTACTCGTTTCCCATTTTGTAGTATTAGCAGGGATTGCAGTTGTATTCAACTTGGTCTTGGCTGAATTTGCTAATGCATTCATTCATGATATTTCTCATTGGCTTGGTCCTGCAATTATCCTGGTATTCGGATCCTATGTTTTAGGTCGAGCGTTATATAAATCCAGACATACACATTCTGATGAGTGTGGCCATATACATAGCAAATTTCAAGATACAAAAGTTGAAAATCCAATAATAGTAGGAATCCTGACGGGTATGCTGCCCTGCGCATCATCGTTTGCAGTAGTGATGATGACAGGAATGACCCCAACCATTAGCGAAATTATTCAATTTATTTCCATTTATGTTTTGGGGATTGCTTTAGTCCTATTTATAGTTGTGATAACTTTTAATTATACTAAAAATATAGTGATTGAAAAAATGAGTAATTTTAAATTTAATATTAACCCGGAACTGGTAAGTGGTTGTTTAATCATGATGGTTGGGCTTATATATTTAAGTTACAACTGGATGGGGCATATTCATAAATAAGGAGTCAAAAATGCGTAATGCTTTTATAATACTATTCTCTCTTTCATTCCTTTTTTCTGGTGACGAGAAAGTTTATAGTGTTGATTTAGAGAATGCAGTACTCAAATGGACAGCAAATAGAGTCACCAAAAGCCATTGGGGATATATTTCAATGAAGGAAGGGAATATTGTCATTGATGGAAAAGATATTATTTCCGGAGAATTTCAAGTTGATATGAATTCTATTGTAGTTAGGGATATGGATGAAAGTCCATGGAGAACAAAATTAGAAAATCACTTGAAATCTAGTGATTTTTTCAATGTAGAAAAATTTCCTAATTCTCAACTGACTATTAACAAAGTTTCTTTTAATCAGGGTGCTTTCAAGGTTGTGGGTGATTTAACCATTAGAGGCATCACCCATTCCGTTGAATTCCCAGCTATTATAAAATTTTCTGATTCAGGACCTCAGGCCACAGGGCAGATTAAAATCGATCGTACATTGTTTGATGTGAATTTCAGATCTGGAAAATTCTTCACAGATTTGGGTGATAAAATGATCTATGATGAATTCACTATCGATTTTGAAGTAAAG
>CAWVTW010000050.1:0-9817 GCA_963933175.1 uncultured bacterium | reverse complement strand
CCGCCAAATTTGAGAATTTTCATATTAATTTTAATTAAATACGTTTATCGATGTTCGAAATATTACAGGCAATAAATGCTTTACATGCTAAAGAATGCTAAATGGGAATCAAAGTATTAGGACGTAATATGCAATAGCCAGTAATTAAAAAAGGTAACGGCATTTTCGGCCCAATTATTTACTGGTTCATTTTTTATATCGTTATTAGGAAAATAATTTTCGGGAAGGTTTAGATATAATCCATTATTTATATCTCTTAGATATTCTTTTTTTAATGTATCTGTATCATATTCGAAATGATTGAAATTGTAAAATTCATTCATAGAATTATTTGACACTAAACACACTCCTGCATCATGAGAATCGAGTATGATTTCCAAATTTGGGTTAGCTTCTATATCTTTTCTAATTGTTCCAGTATATCTAGAAACGGGAAGTGGTATTTCATCAGAAAAACCAATATAGTTTGATATCTCTTTTTGGGTCACTTTATGGATATATACACCAAATTGTTTTTCCGGTAAGGGCACTTTTTGAATACCATAGCGATAATTCAAAACAGCTTGTGCACCCCAACAGATATAATAAGATGGAGTTTTATTTTTATGGATTGCTTCAAAGATCTCTATTAACTCATCCCAGTATTTCACCGCTTCAAATGGAAGAGTTTCAACAGGGGACCCCGTGCAAATAAATCCATCAAATTGATCCAATGATACTTCGCTTAGGGTCTTATAGTGATTTAATAGATAGGATTTCGGTGTATTTTTTGATTCATAGGTCGCTGTTCTCAAAAAAGTTAGTTCAATTTGAGAATCTATTTTTCCAAATAATTTCTTGAACTGATTTTCAGTTTCAATTTTATTGGGCATTAAATTCAAAATAAGAATTTTAAGAGTGGAAATTTTATGATTCGGGCGGACGGTTTTTACCGTCCTCCCGTATTTTACCGAACCACTTTCTTCAGATAATCGAGCCATTGATTAAAAATCCTTCATCGATCCATTTTGTTTTATTTTCGATAGGGCCTGTGCAAAGTCAGCGATAATATCGTCAATATTTTCAATCCCTACAGATACACGGATTAATTCATCCGTTACGCCAGAAGAAGCCCGTTCTTCATGAGACAACTGATTGTGTGTTGTGGAAGCAGGATGAATTACGAGTGTTTTGGCATCCCCTACATTGGCCAAATGACTGGCTAACTGGACACTTTCTATAAATTCCTGACCAGCCTTTCTTCCGCCTTTGATGCCAAATGAAAGTACACCACCAAATCCATTAGTAAGGTATCTTTTTGCCTGATCATGATAGGGGTGACTTGTTAACCCTGCATAGCTCACCCACTCGACTTTTTCATTTTTCTCAAGCCATTGGGCCAAGGCCAAGGCATTGTCCACATGACGTTGCCCACGAAGAGAAAGTGTTTCCAATCCTTGGAGTAGCAGGAATGAACCAAAAGGATTCTGACAAGGACCAAAATCTCTGAGCCCTTCCACGCGTGCTTTTATGATAAATGCTACATTGGCACCCAAAACACCATCAGGACCAAATGTATCCCAGAACTTCAGTCCATGGTATCCCGGTGAAGGTTCAGTGAACTCTGGGAATTTCCCATTGTCCCAAGGGAAGGTGCCCGCATCAACAATGACACCACCAATAGTATTCCCATGACCTCCGATCCATTTTGTAGCAGACTCAACTACAATATCAGCGCCATAATCGATTGGTCTGCATATGAACCCTCCCATTCCGAATGTATTATCCACTACCAGTGGAATGCCACTTTCTTTAGCTATTTTTGAAATAGCTTCAAAATCGGGCACATTATAACGAGGGTTTCCGATACTCTCAAGATAAATTGCTTTTGTATTCTCATCGATCAATGAACGGATTGATTCCGGATTATCTCCCTCCGCAAACTTCACATTGATACCAAATCTTGGAAAAGACACCTTAAACTGGTTAAATGTTCCGCCGTACAGATAGCTGGAAGAAACAATATTATCACCTGCTTTTGCTAAAGTTTGCAGGGCCAGAAATTGTGCTGCTTGTCCACTGGAAGTAGCCAAAGCCGCGATGCCACCTTCCAAGGCTGCGATCCGTTTTTCAAACACATCCGTTGTAGGGTTCATAATACGGGTATAAATATTACCAAATTCCTTTAATGAGAATAGGTTCGCGGCATGATCCGTATTATTGAATGTATATGATGTTGAAGAAAAAATTGGAACTGCCCGAGCATTTGTGCCCGCCGCCGGTTCCTGTCCTGCATGGACTTGTAACGTGTCAAAATGATTATTATTACTCATGGGTACCCTTCCTTATGTTGTTTTATTAATTGGTTCGTTACCAATAGTTATGGATTAGTTTGCATAATAAATGCAAAACGCAATTGATAGTTTGTTGGGGTAATGTGTCAGGGGGTAAGAGACAGTACAGCAGTATCTGTCTTATCTATCTCCGAAAAAAACTCGAAGCAGGAATTAGCACCTTGAACCGCATTGCGCGATCCCGGTTGCTAAGGTATCGTAGGGCCTGACCCTCCACCTTTCTGGATAAAATCCGTTGCTGAACTGTCAAAAAGCGTAAAAAACTTGTTTGGAATTTTAAATGCGGAAATATAATAAAGCAAGAAATTATTAATACTTAATTAATATATTTAATTATAATCTATTATAATATAAAAATTATTAAATAATATACCGAAAATAATTAATATTATTATATTTGAATGTTGACCTTTATAAGGATTTGTTATAAATTTTTAGGCTATTATGAACATACGACGACACCATAACCATCATTATCCCTTTACTTTAAAAGGAAGGTCTGGCAGAGCTGCATAATTTTTTAACAATATCTCAATCATTATAAAAGCCCTCCGGACAACCGGGGGTTTTTTTTTACTAAAAGGAAAACAATGAATAAAACATTAAAGGTGGGATTACCAAAAGGCAGTCTCCAAGAAACGACTTTAAAACTTTTGAAAAAAGCGGGATGGAATTTCAACTTATCTAGCCGAGCTCTTAAACCATATTGTGACGATAATGAGTTAGAAGCTTGGCTTATCCGAGCTCAAGAAATGTCTATCTATGTTGAACAGGGTGTTTTTGATATGGGTATTACAGGGAAAGATTGGATTGAAGAAAACAACTCCAATGTGGTTGAAGTTTGTGAACTCATTTATGCAAAATCCTATATGCGACCGGTTCGGTGGGTTTTAGCAGTACCCGAAAAAAGCAATATCCAATCTGTAAAAGATTTAGAAGGGAAACGCATTAGCACGGAAGTAGTGAGCATTACCAAAAAGTATTTGGAGAAAAATAATGTAAATGCCTACGTAGAATTTTCTTGGGGAGCAACTGAAGTAAAACCTGGTATTCTCGTAGATGCCATTGTCGAAGTAACTGAAACGGGTTCATCCCTTAAAGCAAACAATCTTCGTATTATTGACACGATCATGGAATCCAGTACGCGTTTAGTCGCAAATAAAGAAGCATACAAAGACCCATGGAAAAAGAAAAAAATAGAAAATATTGCTCTGTTACTCCAAAGTAGTATTAATGCGATTGCTCGAGTTGGACTAAAAATGAATGTTAGTTTCGAAAACCTTGATTCGCTCGTTTCAGTATTACCCGCAATGAAAAAACCAACCATAAGTCAATTAATAAATGGGTCCGGTTCAGCAGTAGAAATCATCGTTGAAGAGAAAATTGTTCGAGATTTTATTCCGCTCCTTATTGAAAATGGTGCCACAGATATTATTGAATATCCATTAAATAAAGTCATCATTTAATGTTCAAGACATTCCACAATAAATCTGAATTATTAGATACTATTTTGGTTCAACAACAATCTTCTTCGGAAGTTTTACGAATAGTGGAAAAAATTATTTCATCTGTTCGTGATTGCGGAGATGAAGCATTGATTAAATACACACAAAAATTTGATCATATTTTATTGGATAGCATAAAAGTAGATGCGCCTTCCATAGAATTAGAAAATATTGCTCTTAAAAATGCGATCATCCAAGCATCAAAGAATATTAGGGTATTTCACCAAAAACAAATGCCAAAGGTATTTGATCATCAACAAGAAGATGGCACTGAAGTTTCCTTTAAATGGCGACCAATTAAAAAGGTAGGTGTATATGTTCCCGGTGGTAACTATCCATTGATGTCTACCGTATTAATGAATGTAATACCAGCGCAAGTTGCCGGAGTTGATCAAATCATAGTATGCACGCCACCCCAAACTAATGGAGATATTGACCCTATTATTTTATCAGTTTGTCAAAATCTTGGGATTAAAGATATTTTTCAAGTTGGCGGTGCTCAAGCAATTGCCGCCATGACCTATGGTACGGAAACAATTCCTAAAGTAAATAAAATTGTTGGGCCAGGAAATCGATACGTTGCAGCTGCTAAACAATATGTATCAAATTGTGTTGGCATTGATATGGTAGCGGGGCCAACTGAACTTGTT
Source organism: uncultured bacterium (assembly GCA_963933175.1). Classification (GTDB taxonomy): domain Bacteria; phylum Fidelibacterota; class Marinisomatia; order Marinisomatales; family UBA1611. The sequence goes on along the minus strand of CAWVTW010000050.1, from coordinate 5,329 downwards.
ATTATTGTTGATGAATCCGCTAACCCTACATTCATTGCGGCCGATCTTATATCTCAAGCAGAACATGATAAGGATGCTCTTACATTATTACTGAGTACTGAAAAAAATATCATTGAAAAAACACAGGATGAAATTAATCGATTGCTTAAAACGTTAAAGACAAAAGATACAGTAGCTGAATCATTCCTAAATAATGGTTTTGCATTTTTAGCCAATTCCATTGACGAGTGTATTGAAATATCAAATCATATTGCGCCAGAGCATCTTTCAATCCAAACAAAGAATGTGGAAACACTTCATAATGAATGCATTGCTGGAGCAATTTTTCTTGGGCAAGAAACTCCAGTCGCTTGGGGAGATTATTGGGCTGGGCCGAATCATACATTACCTACATCTGGTGCAGCTCATTATCGCGGATTATTAAATGTGTTAGATTTTCTTGTGCCATTTTCAGTGACTAAAGGCAGTGTAAATCAGAAAAGTATTCAAGCGATTAGTCTTTTGGCGGAAGCTGAAGGATTAATGGGTCATGCGCTTTCTACGCGTCTTCGTGAAGGGGATGTTTTATGTTAAAAAATTGGATCAAAAAAGATGTGCTTAACCAGCCACCCTATAAAGTAAAAACTATCCCATATCAAATTAAGTTAAACCAAAATGAATCTCCCTGGGATTGGCCGATTGAGATTAAGGAGCGCATTGCTAAATCGATTCTAGCTAGTGATTGGAATAGATATCCTAACTTAATTCCAACGGAATTAAAAAAGAAAATTGGGGAAATAAATCATATTGATAATAATGGTGTAGTCATTGGTAAGGGATCCAATGAAATATTACAGGCTATTTTTACAGCGAGTATTCGTTCAAAGGATACGGTGGTTTCCTTATCCCCAACTTTTGCAGTTTATAAAATGCTGGCAGAACAAAAGGGCGCAACATTTATTGAATCAAAACTGGATTCTAATTTTGAAATCGACCCATCAGATTTATTATCTAGATCAAGACGTGCAAAATTGACGATTATTTGTAATCCAAATTCTCCAACTGGTTCATTACTCCCTTTAAGTATAATTAAAAAAGTAGCTAAAAATACTTCTGGGCTGGTGGTGGTCGATGAAGCTTATGTAGACTTTTCAAATGTTACTGCTGTTGGGTTATTGTCATCTTATACAAACCTAATTATTACGCGGACTTTTTCAAAAGCGTTTGCTATGGCTGGGTTTAGAATTGGCTATGGATTAATGCATAATGAGTTGGCATCTGAAATCCAAAAATGCCTTCTACCCTTTAATGTAGATAGGCCATCACTTATAGCATTAAACGCACTCTTAGATCATTCAGAAATAGTTCGAAATCGAACTGGAAAGATATGTGCTGAAAGGGATCGTATCATTTCTGAACTGAATACAATTCCTGGTTTAAAGGCTATTCAATCCCATTCAAACTTCTTTCTGGTCTCATCCAAAAACACGCCCGAAAATATATTCAACTATTGCGCCAATAATGGTGTCCTCATTCGGAATGTATCATCGCATAAAGGACTTGAAAATTATAATCGAATTACGGTGGGCACATCTGGCGAAAATAATACTCTCATACAAATTCTAAAGGAAATGCCTTGAATTACGATGCTTACATATTTGATGTAGATGGTGTATTAATCGATACGAGCCAATCTTTTAGTTCAGCTGTTATATATGCAGTTGAAAAGGTAACTGCATCTACCCAATTCCAACTATACCATTACAATTTATTGAAAGATATATCAGGATTCAATAATGATTGGAACGTAGCCACTGCCGGTGCAGCTTGGATAACATTTTATCAATCATCTTCATTTGAATCTTTTCTTGAACTGGTAATACATAAGGGTAATGGATTTAATTCATTAAAAGCTTCCACTCCGGAAATAACAGATTCGTTGATTCAAAACGTATCACGGTTAGCTATGGAAGCTTATGGTGGAATTACAGCGTGTGAGCAACTTTATGGATTTAAACCAACATCCATTAAAATTGATGGAATGTGGAAAAATGAAACGGCATACATCAATAATAATGACATTAAAAACATATTACCCATATCCGGAATTGTAACGGGTCGAAATAATGCTGAAATGGAATTAGGATTTCAAATACTTGGTTGGAGTTTACCAGAGCCACGTGTTGCGGTATCTGACAATCCAAAATTGGATAAACCCAATCCTACAAAATTGATGCAAATAATTAGTGAATTAGATAGCCAAACTCCGATCTATTTTGGTGATTCAATTGATGATTATTTATTGGTGAAAAACTTTAATGATCAATCTGAAATGCAAATAAAATTTTGCTGTGTTGGCAAAAACAGTAGTATTCCAGAATGTGATTATAGAGTAAATGATATCATGGAATATTTTCAGAAATATGGAGAAAAATTATGACAAACATTTCTCGTAAAACAAAAGAAACAGATATACAAATTTCCCTAAATATCCGGGGTAATAAAAAAATCAACGTAGAAACTGGTATCGGTTTTTTTGACCATATGCTTACTTCTTTAGCTTTTTGGGGGAATTGGGATTTAAACCTAAAATGTAAAGGTGATCTTTATATTGACACTCACCACACCATTGAAGATGTTGCACTTACTTTGGGGAATACATTTTATAAAGAATGGTCGAAAAATAAAAACATAACAAGAATTGCTTACGCATTTTGTCCGTTAGACGACGCATTGACTCGCATTGTTGTGGATGTATGCAATCGCCCTTACAATACATTTGAAGCAGTATTTAATGTTGAAAAAGTGGGTGAATATGATACAGCAATGACCGAACATTTTTTCCATTCGTTTGCACAGGAAGCCCGGATTACACAACATATTCATATGCTTCACGGGAAGAATGCTCATCATATTATTGAAACAATGTTCAAAGGTCTCGGACTTGCCCTTAAACGAGCCTGTACAATCACTGGAACTGAAATCCAATCTACTAAAGGGATATTATGATTGGTGTAATACAATATGGAATTGGAAACATTGGATCTGTAAAAAATGCATTGGATCATTTAAATATCGCTAATGTGGTAACGGCTGATCAGAATCAATTGTCATCCTGCGATAGATTAATCCTTCCCGGTGTTGGTGCATTCGAGCCTGCTATGAATATTTTGTTGGATTTGAAATTTGATTCATTTATCAAAGATTGTGCTAATGATGGAAAACCGATTTTAGGAATTTGTTTAGGTATGCAGCTTCTTTTTTCTAGTAGTGAAGAAAAAGTAGTTACAAATGGGTTAGATCTCATCTCAGGACATGTTTCACCATTACAGAAGAGCGATCGAAAAATTCACATTGGATGGAATAAAGTAGAACCAATCGGGAAAAATGAGATTATTACTGAATCGGGGTCTGCTTACTTTGTTCATTCGTATGCTTGTCGGCCAGAAAATGAATCCCACATCATCGCCCAAACTACATATGGAGAATCATTTGCATCTGCTATTCAAAAAGATAATGTTATAGGTGTGCAATTCCATCCTGAAAAATCACAGGATTTTGGTTTAAATATTTTAAAGAGTTTTGCAGATGTTTCCGTTTAAAATAATTCCAGCCATCGACTTAATTGATGGAAAATGTGTAAGGCTCATCCAAGGTGATTATGCACAAAAAACTATTTATAATGCTGACCCAAGATCTACAGCAGAACAATTTTTAGACGCAGGATTTGATTTGGTCCATGTTGTGGATTTGGATGGAGCAAAAGATGGTGAACCAAAAAATTTAAAATCTATAGAAGATATTGCTTCCTGTGGAATTACCATAGAGCTTGGTGGTGGGCTTCGAACTAAAGAGCATCTTACATCTGCAATAAATGCTGGTGCTCAAGATTTAATTCTTGGAACAAAATTATTAAATATTGGATCTGTAATCAATGAATGGGTTTCAATATTCCCTAATCAGTTGGTTGCTGGGATTGATGCGAAAAATGGATTAGTTGCTGTGGAAGGCTGGGAAGAAACATCAACTGTGTCTGCCATTGATTTAATAAAGCAACTTGGTAAAAAAGGCTTCAAGCGAACAATTTATACAGACATTCAAAGAGACGGAATGTTGTCCGGCCCAAACCTAGAACAATTAAAATTATTTGCAGAATATTCTCCGATTTCCACGATTGCATCTGGTGGTGTTGGTTCTATAACGGATATTCAAAATATTAAATCATTATCAATGAACAATATTAATGGTGTCATCTTGGGCAAAGCTATTTATGACGGAAAAATCACATTAAAGGAATTAAGGGAATGTTAGCCAAAAGAATTATTCCCTGCCTTGATGTGAAAGATGGTGAAGTTGTAAAAGGTGTAAACTTTGTTAATTTAACATCAGAAGGAAATCCTGTAGAACTGGCTGAAAAATATTCAAAAGAAGGCGCTGATGAACTGGTATTTTTAGATATTACTGCCACATTGGAATCCAGAAATAATGTTGTTGATTTAGTAAAAGAAGTCGCCAAAAAAGTATTTATACCATTTACCGTTGGGGGCGGTGTTCGGTCTGTTAAAGATATTTCTGAATTGTTAAATGCCGGAGCTGACAAAGTATCTATTAATTCTGCCGCATTAAAAAATCCTAAATTGCTCAATGATGCTTCAAACCGGTTTGGCTCCCAGTGCATTGTTTTGGCCGTGGATGTAAAACGAACTGGAAGTTCATGGAATGTTTTTTCTCATGGCGGAAGCCGGTCGTTGGATATAAATGCTATTGAGTGGATTAAAGAAGCAGAAGATCGTGGCGTTGGTGAAATATTGCTCACAAGTATGGATGCCGATGGAACACAGGCAGGCGTTGATTTAGAGATTACAAGAATGATTAGTGATATGGTATCTATTCCTGTAATTGCTTCAGGTGGAATAGGAACTCTTAAGCATTTCAAAGATGCATTTAATATTGGAAAAGCAGATGCAGTCCTTGCGGCTTCTGTTTTTCACAGAGATATAATTCCCATAAAAAAAGTAATAAAATATTTAGTAGAAAACGGCATTCAAGTCCGATAAAAAAGGAGAATAATGAAAGAAAAAGAAGAAGGTCTAAATCTCAATTTGGATTACTCAAAATTAAAACAGATTGCATCTATTGAAGAAGATGTAATCCCTGTGGCTGTACAAAATATAGAAACAGGAGATGTTTTAATAATTGCTTATGTAAATCAAAAAGCATTGGATTATACAATAAAAAATAATGTGGCGGCTTTCTGGAGCACGTCACGGAATGAAATTTGGGTAAAAGGATCCACATCGGGGGATACATTAGAATTGGTAGACGTTCGTGTAAACTGCGATCAAAATTC
>CAWVTW010000049.1:0-9831 GCA_963933175.1 uncultured bacterium | reverse complement strand
GGATAAATAATTTTTCTCATAAGTTTGTCCAAGTTAAAATTCGTGTATTTCCATAATCCGTCATATCTGCATCGAAGAATGAAGCCTGACTCTTTTCACATTCTAGAATGAGTTTACCATTTTTATTTAAACGTTCATAAATTGTTTCAACAAGAGTTTTAAGATCAAATCGACCGTAAGGAGGATCGGCAAAGATAAGGTCAAAAGATCTGCCTTCTTTTAAAAAACTAAATACATCCATTTTAATAAAAGAATAATCTACCCCATCAAATTTCAGTGAATTTTCTTTCATTAATGCTAAACTTTTTCCATGTTTTTCTACAAAGGTGACAAAGGAAGCACCTCGACTTGAAGCTTCTAATCCCATAATTCCGGAACCGGAAAAAAGATCCAAAACAGATGAATAATGAAAGGGAACTAGTTTATCAAAAATACTTTTTCTCACCCTTGATTTTGTTGGACGATATGGCATTTTTTTAGACATTTTAATGGGAATGCCTTTGAATCGTCCTGCAAGGATTTTCATTTAATCTTCTAGGATGGAAACATAAAATCCAGCTCTTGGTTCGGGATGGTCAGCTTCGTTGAATAGAACGAATTTCCTGAGAAGTATATCATCGCCGAGATTGGAAATAATGGCACTAGCTTGAAGAATATCCGCTTTATTTCTCACCCAAATGAGCATGGGCCCATATATCTGGTTTTCTGTAAATGCCTGTTCAAAATACTTTAAAGAATAATCAGTAAGTAATGTATCCAGTTGAATCATTAAATCCATTTTAGATAAACCACCTGATGCAACATCTTTCGAATTTTTGGGAAGATCGAAACTATAATACCATAAAAAGATTGTACTATCTTGTCCCGTCGCCTCCACTGAGAAAGATGTTGGACTTACATCTAAAATATTTTCTATATTGGGATTGATTCCGCTTAAATATTCTAAACTCACAAAAGATTTAGTAATAGTGAGTGCATTATAACGATCCAGATCTGTTTGAGTCAGGAGTGATAATAAAGCTGAAGTAATAGATTTGGATTGTGTCAGCAGATTATTTGATGGTGGCTGGATTCCCTTTGGCTTAGAAATTTCATTTCCTGAATCTCCCGAACGTTCAATGGAAAAACCTTTATCCACTCCAAAATATTGATTATTCAGTTCTCGTTGTAACTTCAAATAATTGAACCCGATAAATAATCCAACAATTAACAGGAGTCCAAGAGCAGGCCCTGTTACTATTTGGTGAAATACCTTTTCTATAATTTCTTCCTTTTCATCTTTTACTTCTGTTTCAACAATAGCATCTTCTTCCACCTGCGCTGGAATAACAGTTGTAAAAAAGAAATCGACTATACCCGGCTCATCGAAAAAGTTAAAAGAATGGCCAACAGAGTGACTGGTAATCAACTGTGTTAATTGGTTTGCTTCAAATTCTGGAATACCTCCTACATACTGATCATTAATATCCACACCTTTAAACGGTGATGGAATTCTGAGATCTGATGATTCCCATGCAGCGGTTGATTGGCGACCCAATTTTTGTGGACAAAAAACTGGAATATCATCTAATTCAGATTCCTCCAGCCCCAATGCAGCTAAAGTAATTTCGTTTTTTACATCTGTGGTAGAAATTACTTTTGCTACCCCTCCAGTAAATGCAACCTTACCCATGTCAAAGCGGTTATTCTGAACTTTCATAAAATCATACTGATTGCCTACTCGCTGTATAATTGCAGCTTCCGACATGCCCGATCCATCAAGGTAAAGTGAACTCACAGGCCCCATCCAACTTGGTGTTCCACCTAATTCAGTAATAGAAAGTTTAATTGTTCTTATAAGGGCATTTGAGACACTACAAACATGTATATTGGATTCATCCGGTAGATAGACTTGTCCAAAAATGGAAACAGCCTGCGAATTTGGTCTGGCTTTTTGTGATTCAATCCAGTAGATATAATCTATACAGTCTTCCCTTGAAAGATCCAGATCTGATTCTACAATGGAATGTGTAATTATTTTGTCGGGGAGACCAACAACAACGTCTTGGCCATCAAAGGGATATGTCTCTTTTGATTTACGGAGTGCTGATGCTAAAACAGAGTTTAATTCCGCTTCATCATAAATAATAGATGTAATGCTTTCTGAAAATGGAACTCGAGCCAGACTCTGCAATACAGATGAATCACCATCGCGAACCCAAGCGGCACAAAGGAGAAATGTATCTGAAATAACTAAGCCAACCATATGTGTCCAGTAAGCTTAATCCCAGCTTTGTTGTCCGTCTTTAATTATACCGTGACTATTTGCCTTGAACGAGAATAATAAATAACGGGACTCTTTGATAGTTTCTTTTATCGGACTTGAAACTTTCAAACTAGCACCATCTTCTCCAATTTCCATTTGATAGGGAATATTAGTAAGTGGGCAATAATAATTTGAAGAATCGGGTAAATATGTTTTATAATACTCTATTGCTTCAACACGCTTCATAGGCTCTTCTTTTACAATTTCAATGAAGTTTTCTTCGATTTCATATCCCGATAAATCTTTTTTCCGGATATAGGATGTATCAATTCTACCCAAATCTTCTGCATATAATGCAATTTGAACCGTAGTATCATTGACTGTGTCCTTTCGAAAACTTTTGAATCCAAATGTTGTGTCAAATTCAAACTCAAAAGATTCGCCAATATCTACAATAAATACCTTCCCGCCAATAGTGATCTGCTGTTCATCTATGAACAATGAATCCGCCACAACAGAATCCCTGGCTGCATTTATCAAGGTCATGGCTTCCAAGAAATTTGGATTGTAGCTCCCAATTAATCTTGAATAAAACTCTTCAACATCGTAAAGATTTTGCATTCTATGACGACTCTCTTTCCGGAAATGTGCTTCTTCTTCCCAAATTGCAACGGGTACATAGATTACAATTATTAGGAAAAACATCGCAAGTATTATTGCTATTTCAAGAAAATCAGTTTTGTTTTGTTGCGATAATTTCATACTTAATTTATTATAAGGTGATTTGTGGTTTCAACTTTTCAAGTGTCTTAGGGCCAATCCCCTTGACTTTTAACAGATCATCTAAACTTTTAAATGGACCGTAATCATCGCGAAATCGAATAATTCGTTCAGCTGTGACAATTCCAATTTTTGGAAGTTTCACCAAATTCTTCTTTTCTGCAGTGTTAATATTAATAATTTCTGTCTGCGGTTTATAATCCTTTTCTGTAGATGAATTTAATCCTTCTCTTTTACTAATATCATAAGCTAATGTTGCTTTCTTTTCGAATGTTTCTTTTTCTATTAAAGTAACTGGTTTAAAATCATCATACAGGTGACTTCCTTGGTATAATTTCACTCCATACCCGACAGTAAGTGTACAAACCAGAAAAAGGATGACATGCTTTTCCTGTTGGGTAAACAATGTCATTAAAGATCTATTTTCGATAGAGGCTTTAGAACTGGTCCAAGATCTTTCCCAAGTGATTCAATCAATTTTTTAGTACTGCTGGACAATTTTGTAGGCGTTTCAATCTGTATCTTTACCAGTTGATCTCCATTAGATCTATTCCTTAATCGTGGGAATCCTTTGCCTTTCAATCTCAAAACTTGGCCTGATTGGATCCCCGCTGGAATCTTGAGCCCTGCTTTACCATCTACAGTAGGGATTTCTATCTTTCCTCCCAATACAGCAGTGGGATACGAAATTGTGACTTCAAGTAATACATTTTCACCGTCTCGGACAAAATATTCATGATCTTCTTCCACAAATACAATGATTAGATCACCTGGCGTTTTTGAAATATTCTCATTCCCTTGTCCATTCAAAGTCATATAATTCCCTTCCTCCACACCAGCAGGGACATTCACTTTAATGGTTTCTTCTTTTTTGATCATTCCATCCGGACCTGATCCAGTAGGACGGTTTCCAATCCTTTTACCGGAGCCCTCGCAATGAGGACACACAGATGTAGATCGCATATGTCCAAGAATTGTATTCTGTACCGTAGAAACTTGCCCCTGACCTTTACATGTTGGACATGTGATAAATTCAGCACCCGGTGCAACAACCGATCTTTTAATCTTAATTTTTTTCTCAATACCCTTTGCAATCTCTTCAAAAGTTAATTCCAATTTAATCTGGATATCAGTCCCACGTCCTTGAGATCGACCTCTACCACTACCCCCAAAGATACTCTCAAAGGGGCTTCCACCAAAAATATCGCCGAATTGCGAAAAGATATCATCCATGCTCATATGAACACCGCCACCACTAAACCCGCCAGGACTGCCGCCTGCATCACCCATCCCTACACCGGCATGTCCAAATTGATCATAACGAGACCGTTTTGGGGCATTACTTAATATAGAATATGCTTCTGCTGCTTCTTTAAAATTTGTTTCTGCGTCCTTATTATCAGGATTGCGATCTGGGTGATATTTCAGAGCAAGTTTTCGGTAAGACTTTTTAATCTCATCTTGAGTTGCATTTTTGGAAACACCAATTATATCATAAAGATCTCTCATTTCTTATTCACAATCACTTTTGCATGGCGAATCACTTTATCACGATAGGTATATCCCTTTTCAAAAACGCTCAAAATCACATGGTCATCCATGGCATCATCTGTCTGTGTCATCATTGCATCATGTATCTCAGCATCCATTTCGTCTCCAACTTCACCAAACGATTTTACATCTAACGATTCCAAAAATTTATGGATCTTTGCCTCCACTAATTTCATCCCATCTTTCAAGGATTCATTAGTTGCATTCGATGAGTCGAGCATTCGGTCAAGATCGTTCATGATAGGAATAAATCCTTTGATTACATTTTCACCATCATATGTTAGTAATGCGGATAATTCATCTGCTTTTCGTCGTCGAAAGTTGTCAAATTCAGCTTTAAGCCGAAGATGTTTATCCACTGTCTCATCCAATCGCATCTCCAATGATTTGACAATTTCTTTATCTTTTGAAAGTTGTTTAGAAACTTTGGTTTTAGCTGTTTTAGAGCTTGATTTTCTTTTTGATTCTTTTTTTAATGTTTTAGGCACAATTCACCCTAAATAATAGTTTTATTGAAAAAATACAGCCCGGAATTTAAGAGCTTGTAATCCGTTTGGACAATGACAGAAAAGTTATGCTATTTTAAAAAGTTAGATGCAGCACGATAACTGCCAATCAACGTGATGACAACAACTAAAGAGAAAAGCCAGATCCACACGACTGGGTTAAATGAAAGACGAATGCTCCAAGATGTAAAATTGGTAAAAATATAATTAATAGCTTTAACTGATCCTAATAGAGCTGGATACACTAATAGAGATGAAATGAGACCAATAAAAACTCCCTCTATGATAAAAGGTAATTTAATGAACATCCTGCTGGCGCCAATCATTTGAAGAGATCGGATCAATTCCTTACGAGAATAAACGGATAATTTCACTGTATTATAAATGATCAAAACAGCCAAAATAATAACTATCCCAGCCAGATAAGGAAACCTATCTATAACGCGGCTGTAATTTCTTTCTATTTTCTTAATTAAGTTTCCCTGATATCGAACTTCTTCAACTCGACCTATTGATCTTATATTTTTAATTATAGGTTCCACCCTGACTAAATCTCTGCTAGTCCTGGATAAATTTACCACGGCGCTCACTGGCAATGGGTTGTACCCTAATATGTCCGTTATATCTTCACCGAACTGATCTTTGAAGATTCGAACTGCATCTTCTTTCTCAATAATCGTTGCGGTACGAACACCTTTGATTTTTTTTATTTGGTGAATCAGCCCAACGGCTTCTTCATTGGAAACATCCTGCTTAAAAAACACCTCAATCTTGTATTTTGACCTTAGATATTGTAATACTTTGTGAGTATTATCTCCAGCAGTAGCTAAAAGGCCCACAATGAATAATGAAATAAACAAAGACATAATAGCTGTGAATGCCGTCATTTTATGTCGCCAAACATTCTTCATCCCCTCAGTAATAAGGTAATAAAACTTATCCATTACCGTCCCCGTAAAATACCATCTTTGAGTTCATAGATTGGTCGTCCTCGGCCCTTAATCAAATTATAATTATGAGATGCCATTAAGATAGTCGTCCCAGTTTCATGGATTGTTTCAAGAAGTCTCACCAATTCAAAAGAAGCGACAGGATCTAAATTTCCTGTGGGTTCATCTGCAAGCAAAATATCAGGCTCTTTTATAATAGCTCTCGCAAGGCAAGCACGTTGCTGTTCCCCCCCGGATAATTCATTTGGCAAATGATGATTTTTCTCTTCTAAACCTACAAGTTCAAGTGCTTCTTCCACCCTTTCAGGAATTTCCCGTGCTGAATATCCAAGAACATGTAAGGGAAGTGCAACATTCTCAAATAAGTTTCGGTCATCCAAAAGTTTATAATCTTGAAAAACCATGCCAATGGATTTACGAGCTTTTGGAATTTTTCGATATGTCATGCTCTTAGATGAAAAACCATTTACCTTAACACGCCCAGCATCCGGTAGCAAATCAAAATACATCAATCGCATGAGGGTAGTTTTACCAGAACCCGTTGGACCAATCAAAAAGGAGAACTCTCCATCCTCGATGGTTAGGTTTAAATTATTAACCCCAGAACCTTTTTGGTGGGCATAAGTTACATTTTGGAATTCAATCATGGAAAAATCAAGTGTGTTTTAAGATGCTGAAAATAGGAAAAATACAAGTGCATTGAATGATTTTTCTTCGTCTAATCATAAGAAATTTAACCTTTGAGTAAATATGGGTTTTCCAATTATTTTTTGGGGAAGAACCATTGTAGCTTCCGCACCTGTAAAATAAAATTATTTGGCGACATGGACACTTATATTATTCTTGATTGTATTCTAGTTATCTTTTCTATTATCATGCTTTGGAAAGGTGCGGACTGGCTAGTTGACTCTGCTTCCGAGATTGCACATACTCTAAAAGTATCTGATTTGATTATCGGACTTACAGTTGTAGCCTTCGGGACATCTGCACCGGAATTTGCTGTAACCATTAGCGCTGCAATATCGCAACAAACAGATATATCCATTGGGAATGTAATTGGTTCCAATATTTTTAATCTTGGTTTTATTCTTGGTGGTACTGCCATAATTCATCCCATAACCACCTCATCAAAATTATTTAACCGTGATGGGCTCTTTTTGCTTATGACAACGGCATTGATTTTCTTTCTCTTTTTCGGTTTTGATGGTTGGACACCCAATGATTCATTTACTATGATAGAAGGTATATTATTATTTTCCTTATTAATTGGGTATATTGCTTTCTTATTTATCAAAAAGGATCCTCCTGAAGAGGTGCACCCTCATACTGCCAGTTGGAAATCCTATGCCTTTTTCATGATTGGTCTTTTCTTGATAGTTTATGGCGGACACCTGATGGTGAAACATGCTTCCAGTGTAGCCCATTATTGGGGCGTATCTGATTGGGTCATTGCCGTAACCATTGTAGCTGCAGGAACATCGGCACCTGAATTTGCAACGTCCATATCAGCAGCGCTTAAAGGACGGCACGGGATCGCATTGGGTAATTTGATTGGGAGCGATCTTTTTAACTTGTTGGGTGTGTTGGGACTAGCGGGGATTATTAATCCAACATTAATCAGAGAAGATATATATAATAGTGTTTTTCTTCTGGTAATTATGGTAGGAATTACCCTATTTATGATTCGTACCAATTGGCGAATCAGTCGCGCAGAAGGAACAATTCTCGTTCTGATTAATTTGGTTCGCTGGTATTACAATTTCTCATCTTAGGCATATAAATTATTCTCATTGATGTAATCCCATACTGGGAGCGTCACCATATAGCGAATTGTTTTATTTTCTACCCATCTATGGCGAATATTGCTGGATGAAATTTCAAAACGAGGAATATTGGCAAATTGTATGCGATGGAGAATCCAGGATGGAATATCACTAGGACGAAAGCCGGGACGAATTGCAACAATCACTTGGCACTCATTCAATATTTCTTTTGAATCTTTCCAATTATGAAAGTCTAGTAAACTATCGCTTCCAATCAAATAAAATGTATCGTTGATGTCTGAACCTATTTCTTCCTTGATAGCCCTGATTGTGTCAATGGAGTAAGAAACTCCCCGCCGTATTATTTCCATATCAGATATTTCAAAATTAGGATTTCCTTCAACAGCAATTTGTAGCATTTCAAGACGATTTTTTATAGGCGTGATCTCTGTTTTATGCGGGGGTTGATAAGCAGGAACAAACAGAATTTTATCAAAATTCTCTTCTTCACAAACTGTTTGAGCAATGAGCAAATGTCCTATATGAGGCGGGTCAAATGTGCCGCCAAATAAACAAATTTTCATTATTGCCCTTTGTCAATCTTTTTTTGAATATCTTGGATTACTTCCTTTGCATCATCAAAAAGGCCTTGTTCTGCCAGATTGATTTCATTTTCAGCTAACAAATCTTGTGCTTCATTAATTTGGCGATTATTTGCTAGTGCTTTGATCATTCCTTGGCGAGCAAGATGTACCACATCCGTATCGTAATAATTATCAACAACACGTTCGAAGGCAATTTTTGCGGATTCAAATTCATCCATTTTCATGTAAAGAATCCCCGTTTCGTACAATTTCAGCCCTAATTTTTCCCGCAATAATTCAATAGATGTTAATACTTCGCCCTTCAGTTTTGACTGTTGGAAATCATCTAAGAATTCCTGATATCGTTCCAGAGCTTTTTCCGTGTACTCTTGATCATGGTAATATTTTGGTGATTCAATCCGGTACGCTTCACAAATCTTGAATCGGGCGTCTTCAACAAAAGGGCTAAACCCCATACGTCTTGTAAGCTTTTCATATTCGGCGATCGCCTCTAAATATTCTTCATTCCTGAAGTAAGCTTCTCCCAGAAAATATTGGGCATCATCTCCAAGTTCCGAACCAGTACCTCGAATAACAATCTGTTTAAAATCAAGTTGGGCTTGAAGGTATTTCTCATTGTCCAAATTTTTCAAACCAATATTGAATCGCTCCTGTAGGGCAATTTCATCATTATGTCTTGATCCGGCACAAGAGGTCAGAAACAGGCTAATTAATATAATGATACAGTAATTTAAATTTTTCATATTATTAAAAACTTATAGTAAAAGCAACACCACCAACGCCGCCAGGGTTATAAGGGTTGTATAATAAACTTACATCCGTTTCGATGGTGGTTGGATTCAGTTTTTCGCGGGATTGTTTCTGGTTAGTTAGGACGGCTTCTAACCCACTAATTACATGGTTAAATAATAAGGCAGTAATACTAAATTTTGCTCTATCTAACATTTTGTTCGAATTAAATCTTTGATCAATATAGTCTGCTTTAAAAGGTGTTTTAATCACGATTTCAGTACTGTCTTCTAATTGTTTTTCTTCCCAATACCAATCTGTATTAGCATCTGACCACCCTCCAAGAAATTGATCATATTTTCCAATATTTTCATAAAAATGACGATCTCGTACTACATTGACTAAATCCGAATCTAAATATCCCGAAATCATCCCTAAACTGTCAGATGTGATAAATTCACCATATTGTGCAGCAAGATCACCAGACAAATGCAATAATAAATGATGCGTTCCTTCATAATTACTCATGGCCCTGAAATCATTTTCTGTCCATTGCCTATCGTTATGTTCAATTTTACCAGTAGGACCATATACAGTGAAATTATACCAAGTGTCTAGATCCCAATTGGAATCAGCAAAACCTTGGTATTCATCTCTCAATGTATTTGCCTTTTTATTGAAATGGTTCCAGGCTACAATACT
>CAWVTW010000048.1:0-10074 GCA_963933175.1 uncultured bacterium | reverse complement strand
ATCATCCCGTGACTTGCTTCTCCATTTTGAATGAGTTCCCATGCTTCGTCATTGGTGGATTTTAATCGTTGGTAATATTCGATATCTCTTCCAAACTGTTTTGTCCGGAGATTAGTTTTTATAAGATTTGTGAAAATCATATCTATAAGAATAAAATCGTGAGTTCAAAATAGGCAAGGCTCATTGCCAATCCTGATCCCACAATTACTTGTGCAGGTGTATGTGCTTTCAGGACTACTCTGGAAATACAAAGCAAAACAAGAGTGATTCCCATTATAATTGGATAGTGAAAACCGTGAAGCCAAAGAGCGACTAAAGGACCACTCAGCCCTATGGCATGAATAGATATTTTCCATTCTCGTGTAATAAACCACACAATCGCTGTATTAATAGCATAACAAAACATAAGGCCCTGGACAAGGGGCGATGCGTTCAAATATTTTAAAAGGACAAACCCCGCTCCACAATAAATCGTTCCATATACCAGCGGTTGAACTCGTTGTTCACGAATAGAGACATCCATATCGCTAACAATGCCCTGCTTTTTTAAATAAATGACAGTAGCAATGGCTAGCAATGTAGAAAAGAAAAATGCTATGAAAAAAGTAAGATGCGGATTTTCAGGAATTGAAGTGCCTGTATATATAAGTAAACCAAATGTGATGGGTGCAACCATCATAGGATGAAGCATCGTTGATATAATTGAAGCTGCTCGTGTCACCGGTAATTAATGTGGATGGTGTTCTCCAAAAACTGATCGAAATGAGTCCGAAATTTCTCCCAGCGTACAGTCATTTTTCACACAATCAATGATATAAGGCATTACATTGTCATCGGATTCTGCAACCATTTTGAGTCGGTTTAATTGTTGAGTCACCTGATCGTTATTTCGAGACGATTTCAGAGTCGTGACAGACTCAATTTGGGCATGAACTTTTTCAGGGTCAATTTCCAATAATTCAGGATCAGTTTCATCTAGATCTTCGTATTTGTTTACGCCTACAATAATCTGTTTTTTTGTATCAATATTTTTCTGATATTCGTAAGCACTGCGTGAGATCTCATCCTGGATCCAACCACTCTCGATTCCAGAAACGGAGCCGCCTATTTGATCAATCGTTTCAATAATTTTCGTTGCCTCTATCACTAAGTTATCTGTCATCTCTTCCACAACATAACTTCCACCAAAAGGGTCGGGGTAGTTTTTGATTCCACTTTCATAGGCGATAATCTGTTGAGTTCTTAATGCTAGTTTTACTGCATCATCTGTTGGTAATGCCAATGCTTCGTCCTTACTGTTGGTATGGAGAGATTGTGTACCGCCAAGAATAGCAGACAGAGCCTGAATGGTGGTCCTGACAACATTATTATCAATTTGTGTAGCTGTGAGTGTGGAACCACCTGTCTGGACGTGAAACCTGCACATAAGTGCTTTTTCATTAGTGACACCAAAGCGATTTTTCATAATGGTCGCCCATAATTTTCTAGCCGCTCTGAATTTGGCAACTTCTTCCAAAAAACCATTATGAGAATTAAAGAAGAAGGAAATTCGAGGTCCAAACTGGTTAGGATCAAGACCTTTATCGATGGCCGCTTGAACATAGGCAATACCATTGGCAAAGGTAAATGCCAATTCCTGTTCAACCGTACTTCCAGCTTCTCGGATGTGATATCCCGAAATGGAAATGGTGTTCCAATTTGGTGCATGGCTCGCGCAAAATTCAAAAATATCTGTGACCAAACGCATGGATTTTATTGGGGGATAAATATAAGTGCCTCGAGCCACGTATTCTTTCAGGATATCATTCTGGATTGTTCCTTGAAGTTTGTCCGCAGGCACGCCTTGTTTTTCTGCCATTGCAATGTATAAAGCTAGAAGAATGGGTGCAGTAGCATTGATGGTCATGGATGTGGACACTTGGCCTAAAGGAATATCATGAAAAAGTGTTTCCATATTTTGTAGACTGGAGATGGGAACACCTACTTTCCCGACTTCTCCCAAGGACATGGGATGATCCGAATCATATCCGATCTGTGTGGGAAGATCAAAAGCGATAGATAATCCCATAACGCCATTTTTTAAAAGATACCTGTATCGTTTGTTTGATTCTTCTGCTGTTGTAAATCCGGCATACTGGCGCATTGTCCAGAGTCGGTGATTATACATTTCTTCATAAATTCCTCGGGTATATGGAAATTGACCTGGTTTTTCATGATTCATGATATGCCTCTATCTTTTTTTATTTGATGATAGGCATCATTCACAGCTTTGAATTTTTCTTCGGCTAAATTCTGCATTTCTTCCCCAAGATGCATCACTTTATCGGGATGGTATTTGTTGGCCATTTTCCGATACGCTTTTTTCACATCTTTGTCAGAAGCAGTTTTTTCAATCTCAAGAATTTTATAATTCGCGGCCTCATCTTTAGCGAACATAGCTTTGATGGATTCATAATCCCGGGCATTGATATTTAAATAATTAGCAATGGTTTGAATTACACGAACTTCATCGGGATGAACATGCCCATCTGCAGCGGACAATCCAAAAAGAACGTGAATCAATTCTAATCGGCTGGGATGATCCATTGAACGTTGAATTTGGCGACATACATCTTTCAACGGATATTCCTGCTTTAGGATATCTTTAAATAGGGTCATGAACTCTTTGGTTTGCTGACCGCCGAATTGTTGTTTTAGAAACCGTTTTATATAATCTAATTCAGATTTTAGGAGTTGCCCATCCGCCTTCATTACTTTTGCGAATAACACCAGAATGGCAACTACAAAATCAGCAGACTTTGTCTGGGAATAGGATGAGCCTTTTCGAGTGGATCCTGTCCATTGTGTCGATTGGTCACTACTCATGGATGCAAATGCGTATCCCAGAATCGCACCAATGGGACCACCCATAACCCATCCCAGGCCGCCCCATAATAATTTTTTATTTAATGACATTTGATTTTTGAATTGAAAATTGAAAAATTGAACACATGTTCACCACTAATTTATTCGATAATTATAACCACATAACAGCAGTTTTAACGATCTATTACTCTCCTTATATTACCCACATGAAAATCCCTTGGCGAGTTCAATTACTTTTTTGGTGGTATACTTTATTGCGAAGAAAGTATAATCATGAACATGTAATAAAAATTGGGAAAAAGGGTAGAGGTGCATCCAAAATATTATTTTTACTTCCGGCCGAAAAGGAGCATGCTCAGATTGCGTCGCATTTTGTAAAAAGAGACTTTGTAGATGATACCCTACAAGTCAGATATGTGGTACATCAAGAGGGGATTCAATATTATTCGGATCAATTAAAGCCTGATATTATTTCATTTTCCAACGATGATATGAATTGGCTTGGTGCCATTGTATCTGAATCAGTTCTGGATCGTATAAAATCAATTCCGTATGATGCCATGGTAGATCTAAACCAATCTGATGAGCAAACCTTGTCGCTTTTGTCAATGGAATTGGATATACCTGTCAAAATTGGTTTTCAATCTCCTTTGTCAGAGAGACTCTATACGCTGGTCATCCAACCGTCAACCACGGGATTTTTAGAAACAAATTATGAAACCATCGAACGAATATTAGGAATTTAATTGGGTAAAATGTCTCGGCTAACACTTTTTCTAAACGGCATATCCCATCTTTTATATTTTGTATTCATGGAAAATAAATAAATTCCGACTATCTCTATGCAACAGAAAAAATATTGAAAAATCGTCTTAATTTGAAATTTTTAAAGGCAGAAAATATATATAATGGGATTCATATATATATCTTGGTAATAGTCTTGCCGATGGTGGTGCACTCAATTATATTATCCGCCGATTTTGGAAGGTAAAACAAATGCTTGAAGGCTTAATATGTCCTGTTTGCGAAAATACAATTGATGAGATTGATCTTAAAGATTCTTTAAAATGTCCCAATTGCGCTGTTGATCTTAAAAATAGAAAATATCTTGATTTTCTGGAATTTCTAATGGCGAATGGTATTGTGGAAAATTTGGATTTCTTTGATTCAGCGGTGTATAGTGATGATATAGATGACTTGGATCAAACCAAGCAGGAGGAAGGCGACCCCAGTGAGTATGAAAAGAAAAAAGATGTTTATAATATATATGAAAATGAACTTCATCCAAAAAATGTAGAAGAAAATGAAGGGATCAAAGATTATACGGAATTTGATGGGATTAACGATGACTGGGAAGAATTTAACGAACGAGATGCTTTAGCAAAAAAGAATAAATAGGTATTACAATGGATAAAGAAAAAAAAAATATTCAGCAGATTAATATTGAATTAGATGAAAAAGTCAGCTCAGGTGAATATGCCAACTTTGTAGTGGTCACCCATTCTCCGGCAGAATTCGTTTTAGACTTTACTAGGATTCTTCCCGGTGTACCTAAAGCCAAAGTCCATTCCAGGATTATCATGGCACCCCAGCATGTAAAAGCATTTCTCGGCGCACTAAATGAAAATATTAAAAAATTTGAAGTCAAACATGGTGAAATTAAAATGCCAAGCCGCGATGAAGGTTTTTCATCTTTTGGCGTAAAACCACCCAAGGATGCTCTGCCAAATTAATCTATTTATTTTGTAAATCTCCTTCATACCAAACCCAGGTTTGGCCCCGCTTTAATTCTCTCATTTTTAAAATCACCCACAGAGTGAGAATCACCCACGCCATTCCATAACCAATAAGCCCGCCAAGCAATACATCTGCCGGATAATGTACACCCACGTATACCCGGGAAAATGCAATGATGACAGCCAAGGAGTATAAGGGTATTTTCATCTTATCGTAGAAATAGGATAAAACAACAGCAATTGCGGATATGTTGGCAGCATGATTTGAAGGCATGCTCCATTTTCCACCTTTTCCGACAAGCAGATTAATGTATTCATAGATGTCATGAGATGGGCGAATTCTCCCAAAATAGGGTTTCAAAATAAAAGTTGAAAAAGAATCTGTGAATCCAACCACCACAATTAAGATTACGAATGCGATTTGTCCACGTCTCCCATTCATTATAGCCAAATAGAAAAACAAAATTATTATAATAAGGATCCAGTTATTCTTATTTGTTATCAGGGGCATAATAGAATCAAACACGGGATTTGATAAGGTTTGATTGATCAAAAAAAAGATCTTTATATCTAGTGCTTTGAAAAGATGAAACATCGAATTATGTCTTAATTAATGATTGAAACTTTAGAATTTGCTTGACGGGACTAATGACACCACCTAATTTACATATCAGATTTAATAGCAGGATAATGTAAGAAAGGTCTGGCAGTTCCCCCGATTTCCAGGGCTTGAGTTATCCTGCTCTTCTTTCATGAAAAAAGCCCTCCGCAGAAAACGGAGGGCTTTTCCATATTAGAATTTTGTTTGGAGCCTCAAAAGAATCACACGCCCTAATGATGGTCCACCAACAATCTCAGTATGGTTGTGATCTAATACATTTGACATGGTGAAATTTGCTTTCACATATTGATTGATTTTATATCCAAAATGCAGATCAAAAATTGTATAGGGTTTAATATCACCAAAATAAATTCCAGATGACCATTTAAATCCATCTACGTATCTTGCATTTAGGGATGCTGTAAAAGGATATCTCCTTGGATTATATTGAAATTTCATTCCAGCTTTATGTCGAGGCGCATTAACTGGGTCTTTAGCTTTGGTAATGGGGTTAAAAAATTCTGTCATACCCAAATGAGAATATGTAAGATCTAGCGACATTTCAAGATTTATAATCGTTGTAAGGCTTGCATCCAATCCCCACATATCCACTTCTCCATAATTAATATAACCAACTACTACAGGCGGCGTATAGCCGGGAATTGTATCCATAGCTATTATACCTTGAATATTACTTGACCAATGGTTAAATGCTTCATCATAATCATCTCGATCAATAATATTATCGTTTTCGAGATCATTCATGGTATTCATAAGACTATCACCATCATAATCCGTTTCTAGAACCGATTTATCAATAACAATAGGCGTGATAAATGTCACTGGACTCACAAAACTACTGTAATGACTTGTATAAAGATCTAGAGTTCCAAACATTCGTTGATTTAGCCGGCCTTTATATCCCAATTCCCAGGATCTTACAGTCTCAGCTTGAATCTCTGGAAGGTCTGTCACATTTTGTCCGAAGAATCCAGGAATTTTTGGATCAGTGGATGGATAGAAAAAAATACTTTCACTGGTATCGACTGGTGCATATTCCCCTTCATAAGGCTTGTAGTAATATGGATTTCCAAGTGAATCTCGCGGGAAAACATACCCACCATTCGCACCTCGGGCATATACCTTAAAAACAGACACACGAGTTACAAAAATATCAAGAAAAAGGGCCTGGTTGGATGGTGTATTGAATGCCGTAGCCCAAGTGAGACGGAAATTTTGATTTTGTTTTGGTCGATATACGATTCCAATTTTGGGTGAAAGCTGGATGCCTTCTTTTTGGTCAAAATCAAATTTCCAATCGAAAGGGCTGTAACCCATCCCAAAACCTTGATTATTGAATTCAATCATATTGGTAAGTCGGTCATGGATATCATACCGAGTAGCCTGGATAAATTCCCACTTTTTATTTAGTTTCCAATTAACTTGGTAATAAGCACCCAATTCATTCACAGTATAGCGATTGTCTTCTGAAGCTTCATCAATGCCTTCATCAATATTTTCATCTATTTTCCCATCTCCATCATTATCTTTACCGTCAGCGTAAACTAAAAATCTTTGATTGCCCATCCATTGTACACCCGGTTCCACTACTTCACCTAATTCAAATTCACCGCTACCATCTGAATCCACATAATCAGGTATACCATTCCCGTTTAAGTCTTTGTAATCATCACTGTCACCATCATTGTCAAAGCCATCAGCGATTGCACCTAAAACGGCATCATCATAAATAATTGACCCATCATTTCCCAATCCAATCGAATCTTTTATCAATCCTGTATTTTTACCATCATCAGTATTCCATGATGTATAACTTTCACCCGAGTCGTACCAGGTGTCATCATTACCATCATCAAAAACATAAGGCGAGCCTGCTTCACCATTCCCATTATTATCTCGATTATCTGTATAATTCTTATCAGATAGAATGGTGCCGCGTGTATCCGGCAGAGTCAGGAAATAATCAACTCCCCAGACAAATCGAATATCACCATTTTTCCATTCATTAACATGCTGGAGTTGGGCACTGAATTTTTTTGACCTATCATAGATTATACTACCTGTGGCCAGGTTTCTGGTTGGGTGGCTTGTGTTTCCGGAATAACTTGAATTTAAGTATGTTTGAAAAAAGAAATTCTTATAGCGCATTTTTGCTTGATAATATCGGTAGATCCAACCATCAGCTAAATACCGTGCAATACCGGTAATGTTAATATTTCTCGCCCAGGCAAATCCATGGGATAAACTCACAGTTAAATCAGAACTGGGTTCCCAATCCAGTCGTAAATCATAACGATAATTCCGAACTTTAAACTCTGGAAAATCATCAATTCCATCATCATTTGCATCTTTATACACATGGGGAAGTCCACCATAATTAATGGTAAAATCTTTTTCATCAACCTCATCTACCCCATTTTCACCGGGGCTGGCAAGACCATTTCCATCTGTATCATTATTACTAAAAATATCCCAGATTGGGAGAGTAACATCATCAATAATTTCAGTATTACCATTCAGATTTTCAAATGTTTCTCCATCCCAGATACCATTTCCTTCTCCAAAATCTCCTGTGTTTGGTAAACCATCCAGACCAAAATCTAACAAGACCTTGGTACCAAAAATATCCGCATACCCTTCTCTGACATCGGCATCGTACACTCCATTGCCATTTAAGTCTGTAAAGGGTTCAAAAGGTATATCATAGGCGTTCCCTAATTCATCCTTATAGAGCCCCCAATCATTATCATCATCTATTCCATTTGAACCCCAAGCATCATCATAAACACCATTTTTGTTTGTATCGAAAACAATGTTCCCTTCTGAATCATATTTATAGTCTCCAAATCCAAATTTATGAGTAGAATCCATGATGGTCCAGACAGAATCAGGATTTGAAAAAACCGTGGGATAGGGAATACCTGTAATTGTATTTCCGAAACGATCTAACCACGAACTTCCTCGTTCATCAGATTCATCAATATTGCCATCACCATCATTATCGACGCCATCGAACCATATTTCAGCTGCATCATCAACACTTAGATCAATCCCCTCATCTATGTCGCCATCACCATCATTATCGATGCCATCTGCATACACAAACCCTATTTTTTCTTCTGTAATGAACCATAAAACTGTACCGTTTACTGTGACTCTGTTGAATTCATCGTCAGCTGCATCATCAACCATTTCCTGTGTAATTAAGGGAGATGCATCTTCACCGATTGATTCAATTTTATCTCCCCAATAATAACCAACCCATGACTCATCGGCACCATCGACATAGTCAATCATTTCAGTTGTAAATCTTTGATTTTCATTTTCAGCAAGAGAACCACCCCGATCCAGACGGTCATGTTTATACTTGGGACGACCGATAAATAATGGGTCATGCCCTTCATATTCATCAGGGTTAATATGGGTCCAATCTTGTCCAGCTAAGGCAACACCGGAGACCTTAAAACCGAAATTTCCAAACTTGTGCGCTGTTCTAAAAGTGAGCTTTTTTAATAGATCCGTATCTGTCTGGCTTAAAAGTCCGCCTTGGATATTGATACTAGTCCCCTGAGTTCGGATAGGAGAAGATGTTACAATATTCAAAACACCACTATGGGCATTGGGCCCATAAAGCGCCGAAGCGGGGCCCAAGACAACTTCTATTTGTTCAACATCTTCAAAGGAAACAGGAATAACATTATAGGCTGTAAGCCGCAGGGATGGGACATTTGCCATCCGACCATCTGTAAGGGTTAGAAGGCGGGAACTAAAAGATGAATTAAAACCGCGAGCCGTCATATTATAGCTGTCAATACCTGATTGTGTAAAATCAATTCCCTTTGTTCCCTTTAAGTAATCGCCGAGATTCGTATTACTTTCCCGACGAATTTGCGTTTTGGTTATAACAGATATTGCTGCTGGTGCATCTTCAACTCTTTCACGTCGTCTTGATGCCGTAACCACATACGTTTCCATCTGAATCGCTTCCGGTTCAAGTTCCAAATCTTGGGAGTAAGTTTTGTTTTTAATGACGGTTATCTCTTTTTTCAGGACATGATACCCGATATATGTAACCATGAGAGTATGCTCACCTGCCACCACTTGTAAGATTGTGTATCTTCCTTCCGTGTCTGTCGCTGCACCTTGGGATGAGCCTTCCAAAACAACATTGGCGCCCATTAAAGGTGACTTATTTGTTGCATCAAGAACTCTACCAGTTATTGTCCCATCTTGAGCAAAAATAGTTGATACCACTAAAAAAATAATTGTAGCTACTTTTTTCATTTTGATTGTTGTATATAATAAACAGCCCCGTAAAAAACGGGGCTGTTTATTATTAGATATATGTTTGATTGATTTTACTTCAGCAACAACATTTTTCCTTTTTGAATCCGATTATCGGAACGAACCTCATAAAAGTAAACCCCGCTAGGTACTTTATTTCCGTAATGGTCTGTACCAAACCAGGAAATATTATAGGTACCAGCATTGAGAATACCATTTTGAAGAACGGTCATCTCTTGACCCAAAATGGAATAAATCGTAATAGTCACATCAGAAGACTTTTCTGTTGCGAATTTGATTTGTGTTGAAGGGTTAAATGGATTTGGATAGTTACCATAGACTTCAAACTTCTGAGCCAAGGGTGCTTCTTCATCCACTTCTAATTGAGTATTTCCCCAGAAAGTTCGTACGCGTTGCGTTGTATTGTCTGGAATACAATTGTTATCTATTTCAAATACCAATCTACCTGTTCCATCTTCAGCATCATAATCCCAACCGGAATCATCTACGCCACAATCATTATCACACGCTTGCTGAACACCAATCAGTGCCATTGTTGGACCAGCT
>CAWVTW010000047.1:0-10301 GCA_963933175.1 uncultured bacterium | reverse complement strand
ACATGCCGCATCAAAAACATCATGAATGGTGGACACTTTAAAATTATTAAAATTTATAGAAATTTGCGCTCGGTTATATATATCCACGTACCACCCGATGCCTTTCACATCTTTAAACATGCCCGGAACTTTTACCGGACTTCCATCATCGTTCCGAATAATTTCGCCATCCAGTAAATTTTTTGAGTTTAGATTTGGTGTCCTTTTACTACGCCCTGCTTCACGAAGTTCAAACGCAATGTCCGTAGCCAGACGATGATCTTTGGTATTGAGGTTAATATTATAAGCAATTAAGAATCCCCGACAACCCATGACGGTAGCACCGCCTTTTACATGGCGTTTGGAAGGCCCATAGTCGGGCTTCCAATTATCATCCTTTAGCTTTTCTCCCAGACCTTCATATTCTCCCTTACGAATAGTCGGCAATTTTACTCTATCTGGTTTCTGGGCAGATTTATCATATAAAAAAACGGGAATTCCAAGCTCATCGCCTACCCGTTTTCCAACTAGTTTGGACAATTTGACGCATTCTTCGATCGATACATCACTTACAGGAATAAAGGGACAAACATCTGTGGCACCCATTCTTGGATGTGTTCCAGAATGTTGACTCATATCCAGAACTTCGGATGCACGTTTGATTCCCTGAAATGCAGCTTCGCCAACTGCTTCCGGTGAACCTACGATGGTTACAACAGTCCGATTGGTATCAGGACCAGGGTCAACATCCAGCACCGTAATACCTGGGACATCTGACATTTGTTTGACAATGTCGCCAATTTTATTCTGGTCCCGACCTTCAGAAAAGTTTGGGACACATTCCACTAACTTTTCCATATTTTATTGGATCGCAATATTTCTTAAATAAACAATGAAAAAAAGAACAATCATGAGCATGGTAAGAGTCCACCAGAGAGTTCGCCCTTTTCTTCGCCGTATTGGGATTAATTGTTTAAAATGATTCATCAACTAGATTGATATTCCTGAAAAAATCATCATAAAAAAACTCACAAACGGTTCCATAACCAACCAGATAATAGAGAATCCTGTAATATATCCAAATAGTATGAGACCAAATAAAACCTGGGGTCCGTAGGATTGGATTTTCCAGGCCAATTGCGGATTTGTTTTCATGAGCCAACCGGAAAATATTTGTGATCCATCTAAAGGTGCGACCGGAATCATATTAAAAACAGCCAATGCAATATTGATTCGTGTAAAATAAAGTAATAATACAAAAATAGATTCTGTCAAGAGTCCTGTTCCATTCAAAAATCTAAGAATTAGTCCACTAATTAATGCCAAGATCAAATTAGCAGCAGGTCCTGCAGCTGCTACCTTCATCATATCCGTCCTAGGATTTTTTAAAAAACGCGTGTCTACAGGAACCGGTTTTGCCCAGCCAAATCCTACAAATAGAATCATAAGTGATCCCATCATATCTAGATGTGCCATGGGGTTCAAAGATAGTCGTCCCATACGCGCTGCCGTGGTGTCGCCACATTTTGCTGCCATCCATGCGTGAGCAAATTCATGAAAAGACAGAGCAAACATCAATGTTGGTATCAATAATACTAGTGCTTCAAGTGGCAAACGAAATAACATTAGCTTCTTGGATGATGAGTTTGATATACTTCTTTCAGATGGTGCTTATCCAAATGCGTGTAAATCTGGGTAGTAGAGATATCGCTGTGCCCTAGCAATGCTTGTACAAATCTTAAATCAGCGCCGCCTTCTAATAAATGAGTTGCAAACGAATGTCGCAAAGTATGCGGTGAAACAGATTTAGTTATGCCGGCAACCTGTGACCATTTTCGTAAAATATTATTTATCATAGCCCGTGTTAGGGGATTGCCGTTTCGGCTTAAAAATACTGAACTTGATCCTTTCTCTTTTTGAATTCCTGGACGGCAGTGAATTAAATAATCATTAAGAAATATTTTCGCTCGCCCACCCACCGGTAGTAATCGTTCTTTTGACCCTTTTCCCATGATACGGATCATGTCATCATTTAAATATAAATTATTTAAGGACAAGTCACATAATTCAGACACACGAAGTCCACAGGAATACAACATTTCGATAATGGCTTTATCTCGTTTAGCGAACTGGAATGTCTCTACCACTGCATTGATAATAGTGGAAATTTCTTCTTCCATGAGAACGTGCGGTAGTTTTTTGGGCGCCTTCGGACTGGTTAAAATCAATGTTGGATTCTCATTTACATATTTTTCCGCGGATAAAAATTTATGATAGGATCGAATGGATGAAAATATCCGGGCAATACTGGATGCGGCTAACCCTTTTTCATTCAGACTTCGAATATATTCTCGAATATGCATTTGTGATATATTGGATAGAGATTTAACGCCTTTGTCAACGATAAAAGATAAATAGTGTTTTAAATCACGCTGATAAGCCTCCAAAGTACGGGGAGACAAATTTCGTTCCACCCGAAGCATGTTCAAGTAGTCTTGAAAATGGGCGTCCATATTAGCTTAAAAAATCATCTTCGATCAATCCGCAAATGATCTGTCCCGTCATGATGTGCCCTTCCTGAATTCGCTGTGTGTCATCGCTAGGAACATTTATTGTTACATCAGCCTTATTATTAATCATTCCTCCAAATTTCCCAGTAAAGACCACAGTTTTAAGTCCTTTATATTTAGCCTGATTAATGGCAGCAATCACATTTTTTGAATTCCCACTTGTGGAGATACCGACTAAAACATCTCCTTCATTTCCAAGTCCTTGGACTTGACGAGAAAAAATGGATTCAAAATCGGTATCATTCGACCAAGCTGTGATGAAAGATGAATCTGTCGTTAGTGCAATAGACGGGATTGGCTTCCGTTCATGGCTCGTCATACCGCCCATGAGTTCCGTAGCCAGGTGTTGGGCATCACCCGCACTGCCGCCATTGCCACACCACAAAATTTTCCCACTATTTCGGATAGAATGAATCATCAAATTTGCAGCAGATTCTATATCTTCGATACACGAAATCACCATGTCTTCTTTCATGGATGCACTAGCTAAAATTTGTTCTTTTATTTTTTCTTGCATTAAGCCCTCCAATGAATCGCGTCTGCTAATTCGGACATCAATTTAGAATTTTCTTCAATCACTGTTCCAGTTACTATGATAGAAGCACCAGCTTTAACTTTTTCAAATGCTGTTTTTGGATTTCGAATTCCACCACCCACGATGACAGAAATATCTAATGCATCTGTCACTGCTTCAACTACGTCCGTAGCCACAGGTTCCTTCGCACCACTCCCTGCTTCAAGGTAAATTAATTTCATTCCGAGATATTGTCCCGCTAAAGCATGTGCTACAGCAATATCTGATCGATTCATAGGTATAGGACGTGTTCCACTCATGAATTCAACTGTAGATCCTGCACCACCATCCATAAGCATATATCCGGTTGGAATTGTTTCTATACCAATGTCTTTTACCATAGGTGCTGCGATGGCCTGCTCACCAATGAGATAATGAGGATTTCGACCAGAAATGACAGACATAAAAAGCATGGCGTCATAATAGGAATTTAATTGTCCAACCCCGCCGGGAAAAAAGATCACAGGAACATTTGACACATCCTTTATTCGTTTCACACGATCGTTGCTTTTCCCATCCATCATTAAACTTCCACCGACAAAAAGAGCATCTACTCCTGATATATTCGCAGATTCTACACAAGATTCTAACGAATCTTCGTTTTTACGATCCGGGTCTATTAGGACCACATAGGCAGCCCCTTTTTCATCAATGACAGAATTCAATTTTGTAAAAACAGACATTTAACCGATAAACTCCTCATAAGAAAGAAAATTCATTAATTCATCTTTTTCATCTAGATTCGACGGTGTTACTTTAATCAACCATCCATCTCCATATGGATCAGCATTCACTTTATCTGGGGAATCTTCTAAATCTTCATTTACGGCACAAATGGTGCCGGAAATTGGTGCAAATAATTCAGAAACAGTTTTTACTGCTTCAACTTCACCAAAGGATTCTCCAGCGATTATTTCTTCTCCCGCTTCCGGAAGTTCAACAAAAATCACATCTCCCAATTGACTCTGGGCGAAATCAGTGATACCAATGGTAACTTCATTCCCGTTATAATTTGCCCACTCGTGGTCTTCGGTGTAATGTAGGTGGTCAGGTGTATTCATTATTTTTCATCCTTGCGAGCGTATTTTTCAGAGTCGTAGTTGAACGTTTCAAGAAAACTTGTGTCAAAATCCCCTGACTTAAATTTTTCATTTTCCATAATAGCCATTTGATAGGGAATGGTTGTTTTTATTCCCGAAATAATTGTTTCTTCTAAAGCGCGATACATTCTGATAATAGCTCGTTCACGATTTTTTGCGTGAACAATGATCTTACCGATCATTGAATCATATTGAGTCGGGATTTTATATCCAGAATAGGCATGACTATCTACTCTAACTCCTTTTCCTCCCGGCATATGAAAATTGGTGATTACTCCAGGAAATGGCATAAAATTATTGGCAGGATCTTCCGCATTGATCCTGCATTCGATAGAATGTCCTCGCAAACGAAAATTTTGTAAATTAGCTGGACATTCCGACCCATCGTGCATTTTGATCTGCTGTTTGATAAGATCCACTCCTGTAACCATTTCTGTAACCGGATGTTCAACTTGGATCCTGGTATTCATTTCCATAAAATAGAAATTTTTATTTTTATCCATTAAAAATTCAATGGTACCAACACCAATATAATTAACAGCTTTAGCGCCGGCAACTGCTGCTTCACCAATCAACTTTCTTGTCTCTTCATCCACAATTGGTGAAGGAGATTCTTCTACCAATTTCTGGTGCCGCCTTTGGATTGAACATTCTCGTTCACCAAGATGAATAGTATTACCATGACTATCAGCAAGGATTTGGACTTCAACGTGGCGGGGGTTCTCGATGAACTTCTCGATGTACATATCTCCATTACCAAAAGCAGTTACAGATTCCTGGCTGGCAGATTTATAAGATGATATCACATCTTCAGGTTTTTTCACAAGACGCATCCCTCGTCCACCGCCACCGGCTGATGCTTTTAGCATAACCGGATAGCCTATTTCATCCGCTTTGTTTTGTGCATCTTCTGGACCGTCTAAAATACCTTCACCACCCGGGACCACAGGTACATTGGCATTTTTCATGGTAATCTTGGCCTGTGCCTTATTCCCCATGGCATTGATAATTTCAGATGTCGGCCCCAAAAAGGTAAACCCATTCTCTTCACAAATTTTGGAGAACTGAGCTGACTCTGATAGAAACCCATAACCGGGGTGAATTGCATCTGTACCTGTAATCTCAGCAGCTGCCATGATTCTGGGGATATTTAAATAACTCTCATTACTAGGTGGAGGACCTATGCAAACAGCTTCATCAGCAAATTTTACATGTAGGGATAATTCATCCGCCGTTGAATAAACTGCCACAGTTTTAATACCCAATTCATGGCAGGCACGAATAATACGAAGCGCAATTTCGCCACGATTTGCAATCAGGACTTTTTTAAACATGTGGGTCTAGGCAGGATTTATAATAAACAACGTTTGATTATATTCTACAGGGTCTCCATTCCCAACCATAACTTCAATAATCGTCCCATCAAATTCTGCTTCGATCTCGTTCATTATTTTCATGGCCTCAATGATACAAAGTGTTTGACCTTTTTTCACTGAATCTCCTTTAGAAACAAATGGTGGATCATCTGGAGTTGCTGAAGAATAAAAGGTGCCAGGCATTGGAGATAATAGGTCTTCTCCTTTAGCTACAGATTCGACAGCCTCCGCTTGCTGGGGGTCATCCGTTTCTGATTGAGCCAATAATGGCTCAGAGGTCTGTAGGGGCGTAACCGCTGAAGTTGCTGTTAAACTTCCAGATTTCGATACTCGGTATTTCCTTCCCCAAAAGTTGACTTCAATTTCATTCACATTTGAATTTTCAAGAATGTAAATAATCTCTTTTAATTTATCCTGCCACATAAATACTCCTAATCAATTTTATTCTTTTGACCGTTCAACATATTCACCGTTACGGGTGTCAATTTTAAGTTTATCTCCTTCATCAATAAAAAGTGGGACATTTAAAGTATATCCTGTTTCAACTGTAGCCGGTTTATTCGCACCTTGTGCTGTATTTCCTCTGAATCCCGGTTCGGTTTTAGTTACTTCTAATACAACATGAGATGGCATACGAATATCCAACACTTCCGATCCATCAAAAAGCAAATCCACGTTCATACCACCGATCATAAAGTTTTTACCACCGCCTACAGATTCTGCTGGAATATTGAGTTGATCAAAGGTGTCATTGTCCATAAACACAAATGATTCACCATCATCGTATAGGAATTGCATGGTTTTCGCTTCCACACGAATGAATTCAAGTTTACGACCAGCATTAAATGTTTCATCAAAGATCTTTCCTGATTGAATATCTCTTAATTTAGTGCGAACAAAGGCACCGCCTTTACCCGGTTTTACATGCTGGAATTCCATAACTTTCATGCGTTTGTGCTTGTGTATGATGACAGCTCCGTTTCGAATATCTGATGTGGTTGCCATGGTACTCCTTAATTAATTGAAAAACTTAGCCTGAAATTTACGGTCGGACTTCTTGTGTTCAAATAAACGGATTTTATCTTCCCTAAGATTCTCCCTTAAAGGCTACTCTAATTATACATAAAGTACTATACAATAAGAAATGAGATTTAATGAACCAAAAAAATAATTAAACTTTAGAGATTAGAGAAGAAATCAATTTTTTATCGGTAGACATTTTCTCCGGAGATGGAATATCCCGAGCATATTTCACCATATCTGCCTCTGAAAGAAACTGGGCCCAATCAGAAAATATCTCATCTTTCAAGGGAATCAAGAATCGAAATTCATTAATCTCTTCCGTGGTCATTTCCATAGTTCGGATGAAGTATTTTGTTTCTATAAATTCCCGTGATATATGAGAAAGGTCCGCATAATAATCTTTGGATAGCCCATTCATATCCAAATCCCTTAAACGACGCTTTGCACGATCTTCAGGAGATTCATTAATTGTATAATCTAGTTTCTGATATTGGATGTCTTGTCTTTGCTTCCAGGTCCAAATCATACTTCCAAACATAGCGAATAATGCAATGCTCAATAATACGGTTTTTAGAGGGAAAATGCCTTTTACAGAAACGGGTCCTTTTAAGGAACGGTATTCTTTATTTTCTGATAGATTTAGGATTGATCCAACAAAATAATGGATTGGATTTGCTGAAATAGAATAATCTCTTGTTCCATCCATTTTTAATATTTCTAAAGCATAATCTGGTGTGATAAAGTATCCAGTATCCCAAGTCACGATCTCAAATTCAATTCCAATTAATTTCCCATTCTCATGTATCAGTGTTTGATTCCGAATCGAAATTGTGTCGTTGGTCACTTCTAATTCCGGAAAACGAATGGCTTGATCATTCTGGCCTTCTACTTTAATTGTCCATTGAAATATATCACCAATAAATCCTTGAGTTGTATCCAACTCAGAAACGATGGAAAGACTTTGAGAAAAAAGAATTGATGAAAAGTAAAAAATAAAAAATGCACGCATCAGTATCGTTTTTCTCTCATTCGAAAAAATGACATGAGTGGTTCAACATAATCTTGATTTGTTGAAATTGGAATCAGATCGAATCCAATTTTACGAGTATCTTTTTGAAATATTTCCTGACGAACCTGGATCTCTTTTTTCAACCGTGTTCGCGCATCTTTGGACGATGTATCCACCCAAAAGGACTCTCCCGTTTCCGGGTCCTCCACTTTTGCCAATCCCATATCAGGCAGGTCTGTTTCTGCATGATCATAGAGCCGAATGCCAATCACATCATGTTTTCTGTTTACCACTTTCAAGGATGACCAATAATCTTGATCTAAAAAATCAGAAATGATAAAAACTACACTTTTCCGTTTTGCAACTTTCAAGAGATAATCCAAGGCACATTTTATAGATGTACCTGTTCGCTGTGGTTCGGTATAAAGGAGTTCCCTAACAACGCGGAGTACATGGCTTTTTCCTTTTTTCGGGACAACATATTTTTCTATTTCATCTGAAAAAAGGATTAGTCCAACTTTATCATTATTCTTTATAGCTGAAAATCCCAAGACAGCGGCAATTTCAGCACCCACTTCTCGCTTTAATTGTTGGCCTGATCCAAATTCGCCCGATGCAGAAATATCCACCAAAAGGTATACGGTCAATTCCCGTTCTTCTTCAAATACTTTAATGAATGGAGACCCGGTTCGTGCAGTTACATTCCAATCGATAAGGCGGATATCATCGCCGGGTTGATATTCACGGACTTCAGAAAATGTCATACCACGCCCTTTAAATACGGAATGGTATTCGCCGCCAAATAAATCATTCACAAGACCCCGAGTGCGGATCTCGATCTGCTTCACCTTTTTCAGGATCTGACGGGGAATCATGGATGTTTAAGGAACTTCTACAACTTCAAACAATCGTTGTATCACATCTTCCGAAGTCAATTCTTCCGCTTCTGCTTCATAGGTCAAGATCACGCGGTGGCGCAAAACATCAGCACCAATATAACGTATATCTTCTGGCGTGATGTAACCACGATGTTCGGTAAATGCTCGTGCTTTTGCTGCACGAATCAAATTGATGGTTGCTCTCGGTGAAGCGCCATAATCGATTATACCTTCCAAATCATTTAAGCCGTATTTGGCGGGATTTCGTGTAGCAAATACTAGGTTCAAAACATAATCTTCGACTTTTTCATCTACATATATGTCAAGAATCACAGATTGCGCATCTAGGATTTCTTGGCTGGAAACAACTGCCGCCAAATTATCAATATTCACCTTTTTAGTATTTTGGCGTAAAATCATTCTTTCAGAATCATGATCAGGATAATCCACAATAAGTTTAAACATAAAACGATCTACTTGTGCTTCTGGTAATGGGTATGTCCCTTCCTGCTCGATCGGATTTTGAGTTCCCATAACGAGGAATGGTGAATCTAGTTTAAATGTATTTTCACCGATCGTTACTTGCCGTTCCTGCATAGCTTCGAGTAAGGCACTTTGAACTTTTGCAGGTGACCGGTTAATTTCATCTGCTAAAATAATATTAGAAAAAATGGGGCCTTTTCGCGTATCAAATTCCCCTGTCTTCTGATTATAAATTAAAGTTCCTAATAAATCAGCTGGCAACATGTCCGGTGTAAATTGGATGCGTTGAAATTTCGTAGAAATGAGTTTTGCTAAGGTGTTGACTGTAAGAGTTTTTGCCAAACCTGGAACGCCTTCCAATAGGATATGTCCATTTGCTAACATTGCAATCAGAATTTTGTTGATCAATACATCTTGACCAACGATCACTTGGGTCATCCCCTTTTTTAATTCATCAATAAATACTGACGTTTTCGAGATCTTTTCATTGATCTCTGTCAAACTAAAATCGCTCATAATCTTGCTTGGATTACGATGTAATGTGCTTCAAGGCTGGGATTTCTTCAATCCCCTTACCAAGAAATTCAATTTCAAATTTGACCGAGGGAGCCAACTCGTGGTTTGGAAATCTTTTTAAAAATTCGCCATATTCAATTTCCGCACTTTTAGGGTCGTTCACAACATTTGCATAAATATAACCTATCATGAAAAGGGCATGCGCTTCCTGCGATGAACCTGCAAAATCCTCGATAACTTTCCGATATTCCTGGATTGCTGTTGGAAAATCACGGAATTCATTCATATAGAGGTCACCCAACATATACTGCCCTTTTGGAGCTAGTTCATGCTGGGTATATTTCTCTGTCATATACATGAGGTGTTCCACGGCTTCTTTCACCATTTTCCGTTTCCTAAGCGATTCAGCCTTATTCAGGATATATTCAGGGAACTGGTCAATCTCTTTTTGAGCTTGGATGGCTTGAATTGAACCCCCATAATTATTTACAGTAGCTTGGAGTGCCGCATACCCAGAAGCAAGCTCGTTTTTCCAATTCAAATTAATGGAAGCCAGTTTATATTGAGCCTGGGATGCCAAACTATCTTGTGGATATTTGGTCACGAGTGTTTCTAAATCCTCAATGGCTTGATCTGTTTTTTTATCTTTTAAGTTTCCATTTGATAATTCAAAAAGTTCACCAGCTGTTTTAGAGCAACCTGTGATTAGTAATAATCCTAATAATGATAGAATAAGTTTAGTTTTCATTGTGTTCCTGTAGTTTTTAAGCGGCGGAAATTAATACCTGTTTAT
>CAWVTW010000046.1:0-10426 GCA_963933175.1 uncultured bacterium | reverse complement strand
TGTTGTAAAATTATTGAGTGATCGATTGGCTGAATCAAATGCTACGATTCGAGCATTAATCCGTTAAATATTAGATTAGGCTTGCCCGCTTATGCCCAGGGAAGGGCCAAGATCCATACCTAGGGACCCAATTGCTTGTTGCCACATTTGTTCTGGATTAATATTAAAAATAAAATCTCGTGTGGTGTTTTGCATGAGCCAATCACCGTTTTCAATTTCCCTTTCCAATTGTCCCTGCGACCATCCGGAATGCCCCAACATTAATTTGAACGGAATATCTGGTCTACGTTGAAGTTCTTTCAAAACATGTTGTTGACTGGTCATGGAAATACTCTCGGAGATATTGATTGTTCCTTCAGAATTATAGGTGGCATCATGAAGTACAATTCCCCGCTCCAATAGCACAGGACCGCCAAAATAAATATCATTTACCAAAGAATGAATGGTGTCATCACCAATATAGAGTTTTTCAAAAAGTTCTTTTAAGTCCGGTGCCTGAAATTGCTTATTGATTATCATACCCATGGCACCTTCCTTGTTGTGCTCACAGACATAAATCACAGCTTTGGAAAAATAGGGATCTGCCATGTGGGGCATGGAGATAAGGATTTGGTTTGCTAAAGAACCCATGGTTCAAAGTACAAATTCTGGAATTCCGTGTCAAGTAAATGAAAACAAAATTCCTCGATTTTCTAATGATAGAATTAAAGTGCGTATTAATATATAAGGAGGTTTAGGGTTACCTTATTCATCCCAGCCAATTTTAAAACTATTTTAATGGTTTCTTAATAGAATTGAATCTTAGTAATAACTTGTTATCTTTTTTGCACATCTAATAAAGTTATGGAAAAAAAGCAAATCGTCTTTGGGGTGCTGAATCAAAAGTCTGTAAATTCCGGGATGTTCAAAATTGTCTCGAATTATAGAGTGTAAACTGCGATGCCAAATCCCACTGATAAAATCATAGTCAAAGGTGCACGCCAGCATAACCTTAAAGATATCAATGTAGAAATTCCCAGGGATAAGCTGGTAGTGATCACTGGTTTGTCCGGCTCAGGAAAATCATCTCTCGCATTCGATACAATCTATGCAGAAGGCCAAAGGAGATATGTAGAATCACTCTCGTCTTATGCACGGCAATTTCTAGGCCTCATGGAAAAACCGGATATGGATGGCATTGAAGGATTATCTCCAGCCATTTCCATCGAACAGAAAGCCACAGCACGAAATCCAAGATCCACCGTTGGTACTGTTACGGAAATCCATGATTATCTTCGACTCCTTTATGCCCATATTGGATTACCCCATTGTTGGAAGTGTAGAAAACCGATCCAAAAACAAACAGTTCAGCAAATCGTCGATACAGTGAGCAAATTTAAATCCGGGACTAAAATGCATATTTTGGCCCCCATCATTCGTGGGCGCAAAGGAGAACATAGAGGTGTTTTTGATGAGATCAGGAAAGAAGGTTTCCTACGTGTTCGAGTAGATGGTGATGTAATGTCTGTAGATGATAAGATCATTTTGAATAAAAATAAAAAACACACCATCGAGGTTGTGGTGGATCGACTCATAATAAAGAAAGCCATGCATGAGCGCTTAACCGAATCCATTGAATTAGCGCTGAAGATTGGCAGTGGTCTCATTTTGGTCAATGAATTACCAAATAAAGAACATTTGTTTTCTGAACATTTTGCCTGTCCCGATTGCGAGGTTTCTATGGAAGAAATGGTGCCGCGAATGTTCTCATTTAATTCTCCTTATGGTGCCTGCCCAAAATGTGATGGATTGGGGTCTCATATGGAAGTGGATCCTAATTTGATCGTGCCTGATAAATCCAAAAGTCTTATTCAGGGTGCCATTGCATCGCTGGGAGAACAACCCCGAGGGAACTGGTATGGCAGTATCCTGAAAAGTCTCTCCCGTCATTACGAATTTAATTTTACCACGCGATGGATTAAGTTGGATACTAATGTTCGTCAAATCTTGCTCTACGGTACTGGAGATAAAAAATTTAAAATGGACTACAGTTCCGAGCGTTGGAGTGGAACTTATGCCGGAGGTTGGGAAGGTGCTATTCCGAATTTAATGCGCCGATACACCCAAACTAAATCTTCTGGCATTCGCGAATGGATCGAACAATTTATGAGTATGCGCCCTTGTTCTGATTGTAAAGGTGCTAGGCTCCGGAAGGAAACACTTGGGGTTATGATTAATGAGAAAAATATTGGCCATGTGTCTTCAATGTCCATCCGGGATTTAAATATCTTTTTTCAAAACATAAATCTCACAAAGATGGAGCATGCTATCGCTGATCAGATCCTGAAAGAGATTTGTCAGCGATTGAGTTTTTTGGTCAATGTAGGATTGAGTTATCTCACCTTAGATCGCTCGGCTACCACTTTATCAGGAGGAGAATCCCAACGAATTCGACTTGCCACACAGATTGGCTCCCAATTAATGGGCGTCCTTTATATTTTGGACGAACCATCCATCGGGCTCCACCCACGTGACAATAATCGGTTGCTGAATACCTTAAAATCACTTCGGGATATTGGGAATTCTATTCTAGTTGTAGAGCACGATAAAGAAACGATAGAAGCGGCGGATTATGTTATTGATTTAGGGCCAGGCGCAGGGAAACATGGCGGAGAAATCACTTTTGCAGGAACCCCAAAGGAATTGTTAAAATCCAATAAGTCACTTACGGGTAAATATCTTTCCGGTAAAAAAGAAATTCGAATTCCAAAGGTCCGCCGAAATGGAAGCTCAAATCAATTATCAATCAAAGGTGCCACAGGAAATAATTTAAAATCTATTGATGTGGATTTCCCATTGGGACGATTTATTGCTGTAACGGGTGTATCCGGAAGTGGCAAAAGTTCGTTGGTGAATGAGACTCTCTTTCCTGCTTTAGCGAAAGAATTGAACAGGGCGCGCGCTTACCCATTGGAATTTGATTCCATCACGGGAGCGCAGTTTCTTGATAAGGTGGTGGATATTGACCAAAAACCCATAGGTCGGACGCCAAGATCAAATCCTGCAACTTATACCGGTGTTTTCACATTCATTCGTGATATGTTTGCCAAATTACCGGAATCTAAAATTCGAGGTTATAAACCTGGTCGTTTTTCATTTAATGTAAAAGGCGGTCGCTGTGAATCATGTGAAGGTGATGGCATTATTAAAATTGAAATGAATTTTCTCCCGGATGTATATGTAACCTGTGAAGTTTGTACAGGAAAACGATATAACCGGGAAACATTGGAAGTGAAATACAGGGGGAAATCAATTGCTGAAGTGTTGGGTATGCCCGTATCTGAAGCGTTGGAGTTTTTTAAAAATATTCCATCTATCCATAAAAAACTCCATACATTAAATGATGTGGGACTAGGCTATATCAATTTGGGGCAGCAAGCCACAACACTTTCCGGTGGAGAAGCGCAGCGGGTGAAACTGGCCACGGAACTCTCTAAAGTATCTGCCGCAAGAACACTTTACATTTTGGACGAACCTACCACAGGCCTCCATTTCGAGGATATCAAGATGCTCTTGCATGTGCTCCAGCGTTTGGTGGAACGTGGAAATACGGTTTTGGTTATTGAACATAATTTGGATGTGATCAAGACTGCGGATTGGATCATCGATTTGGGGCCGGAAGGCGGTAACGATGGCGGGACTGTCATGGCCACCGGCACGCCGGAAGAAATTGCATCAGTGAAAACATCTTATACTGGATCATTTTTAAAACAAATTTTAATGAAAAAGGGAATCGCAGCATGAGATCTCTTGCAGAATTAAAGCACTTTTTTAAACTTTGGGAGATCGTGAAAGATCTTATTGATCAATGTATTGATATTATGTTGAATCTACGCCAAAGTGAGCATACCGGTGGCTCCGGATCCAATGTTTACACTATGGTAGTCAAACTTTTCTCCCTCTCTGTCTTTACGACAGCAATTTGAGATTGTATCTTTAGAGTCAGTTTTAAACTGATTTACATCCATTTTACTTAATGACAGAGATACATATTACAGACCCAACACCGTTTGAGGATGATAGTGCGGTTGAAAAATCTCTTCGCCCCTCTCAATTTGATGAATTTATTGGTCAGAAAGAATTGGTGGATAATTTGAAACTTTACATTGAAGCATCTAATTCTCGTGGAGATGCTTTAGACCATGTCCTTCTATTTGGTCCACCGGGATTGGGGAAAACTACTCTCGCGAATATTGTTTCTAAGGAACTAAAATCCAACATAAAACAAGCATCCGGACCAGTAGTAGAACGAGCGGGTGACTTGGCAGGAATAATAACTAATTTAGGTCACCGTGATGTATTTTTCATCGATGAGATCCATCGTCTTAATGCAGTAGTGGAAGAATATCTCTATTCTGCTATGGAAGACTTTTCCATCGATATTATGATTGATAAGGGACCCAGTGCCCGCAGTGTACAGCTGACGATTGAACCCTTTACTCTCATTGGTGCTACCACACGATTGGGGAATCTCACTTCACCTTTGCGAGATCGTTTTGGCGTGGTACTTCGTGTGGATTATTATGAAGCAGAAGATCTTTTCCATATAATTAATCGGTCCGCCGAAATATTGGAAGTAGAGATTGATGATGAAGGTGCCATGGAATTAGCCAGGCGCGCCCGTGGAACTCCACGGATCGCCAATCGTATATTGAGACGGTCCCGGGATTTTGCACAAGTTAAAGCTTCCGGCAAAATCAATATTGATGTGGCCAAGGCATCCTTGGAAAAATTAGGCATAGATGATATTGGATTGGATGATATGGATCGGAAGATTCTGGAAGTTATTATAGATAAATTTAATGGTGGTCCTGTGGGTGTAAAATCGTTGGCAGTTGCCATAGGAGAAGATCCCATCACCATAGAAGATGTATATGAACCCTTTTTGATCAAGGAAGGATTTTTGCACCGTACACCAAGGGGGCGCATTGCCCAGAAAGCAGCATACAATTTACTTGGAAAAGAATTAACAACAGACCAAACGAGGTTATTTGAATGATCGATAAAAAGAAAAAGTATAAACTTGGTGATTTTAATTATCGCCTACCAAAAATATTCATTGCCCAG
Organism: uncultured bacterium; assembly: GCA_963933175.1. Classification (GTDB taxonomy): domain Bacteria; phylum Fidelibacterota; class Marinisomatia; order Marinisomatales; family UBA1611. The sequence continues at coordinate 5,320 of CAWVTW010000046.1, read as the reverse complement.
TACCCGGAGTCCAGGCGGGATTTATCACGATTAATGGTAGTGAACCGTGATACAGGGAAAATTGAGCATAGAAAATTCCTGAATATCACAGATTATATGCGCAAAAATGATCTTATGGTGGTTAACAATACAAAGGTATTTCCTGCACGGCTTTTTGCAACGAAAGACCGGACCGCTGCTAAGGTGGAAGTTTTTTTACTCCGTGAATTAGCAGCTGGTCTCTGGGAAGTCATGGTAAAACCTGCTCGGAAAGTCCGCATCGGGAATAAACTGGTATTCACGCCAAAACTTATGTGCGATGTGATCGACAATACAGTTTCAGGCGGTCGTGTGGTTCGTTTCGAATATGATGGAGATAATTTGCATAGTGTCATCGACAGAATCGGCACATCGCCCCTTCCGCCCTACATTGATCGTGATGCCGATTCCGTGGATAAAAAGAGGTATCAAACCGTATATGCGGAGGAACGTGGTGCTGTGGCTGCCCCTACTGCTGGACTCCATTTTACTGAAGGACTTATCAAAAAAGTAAAAGATCAAGGTACCAAGATTGAAAATGTTACACTTCATATTGGACTTGGAACTTTTCGCCCTGTTCAAGTAGAAGATCTGAATCGGCACCAGATGGACTCTGAATATTTTGAAGTGTCCCCAAAAACATCCATGGCAATCAATCAGGCTAAAAAGCGGCACCGGAAGATTATTGCTGTAGGAACATCCACCGTTCGTGCATTAGAAACAATTGCCATATCCGGATTCCAGGTAACCCCAAAAAGGGGTTGGACAGATAAATTTATTTACCCACCCTACGAATATAAAATGGTGGATAAAATGATTACCAATTTTCATGCGCCTAAATCAACATTGTTTATGATGGTCAGTGCATTTGCTGGTCGCAAATTGATTAAAAAAGCATACCGGGAAGCTATAAAAGAAAATTATCGCTTTTTGAGCTATGGTGATGCCATGATTATCATTTGATCAAAAACCGTATGTAATATGAAAGTATCCGCAATCATTCCTGCTGCTGGTTCTGGCGAACGGTTTGGCGAAGAAAAACAATTTAAATTGTTGTCCGGCCGGCCGCTTTTCTTTCATGCCTTGAAACTATTTTTGCAATCGGACTATATTGACGAAATTATTGTGGCTGTGCCCAGTGCTAATGTAGACTCCACCCATCGAGATGTGTTGTCCATGTCAGCTGGAAAACCGGTGAAAGTGGTGTCTGGGGGTACACGTCGGCAGGATTCTGTGAAAAATGGCATAGATGTATCTGACTCGGATTCAACATTGGTTTGCATCCACGATGCTGCCCGGCCTTTTGTGACAGAAGACCTTATTCAGCGATCTATTTCTGCTTGTGAATTTGCAGATGGTGCCATTGTGGGAATCCCGAGTAAGGATACTATAAAAATTTCTGAAAATGGATTGGTAAAAGAAACGCTTGATCGTGAAAAAATATGGCTGGTGCAGACTCCCCAATCTTTTCATAAAAATAAATTACTTCAGGCGTTGGATCATGCAGAAACAGAAAACTTAACCGGAACCGATGAATCCGCATTAATGGAAGCAATGGGATTCTCCATCAAGCTGGTAGAAGGAGATTCAAACAATTTTAAGATTACCACAAAAGATGATTGGACACGAGCGGAAATAGTTGCCGTGCAACAGGCTCAGGGAACAGGTTTATGATCAGAACGGGTATAGGATATGATGTCCACCAGTTGGCGAAAGGAGAATTATTTACTATAGGGGGTGTGGATATACCATCATCTTTTGGGTCAGTGGGACATTCTGATGGCGATGCTTTGATCCATGCGGTGGTGGATGCGCTTCTTGGTGCATCCGCATTGGGTGACATTGGTCAATTTTTCCCCAGCAATGATGATACTTGGAAAGGTGCCCCCAGCAGTTACTTTTTAGCCGACGCAGTTAAACGAATTCGAGAAGCTGGATTTGAGATCAATAATATAGACGCAACCATTATTCTCCAAAAACCAAAACTGGAAGAATTTATTCCCCAAATGAAATATAACTTAGCTTATTCCATGCTAATTGATGAATCCAAAGTTTCCATAAAAGCCACAACTACAGATCATCTAGGATTTGTGGGTGATAGTTCCGGCTGGGCAGTACAGGCCATTGCAACACTTTGTATTAAAAATGAGCCATCTTGTACTTAAGTCCCACGCGAAGGTTAATATTGGTCTCCAAATACGGAACCAGCGCCCAGACGGTTACCATAATATTCACACTATTTTCCAGGAGTTGGATTTTCATGATACCATCAGATTAAAAAAAAGAGGTTCCAGTTGCCAATTTTCTTCCAATGTGGATTGGCTGGCAAAAGATGATTCCAATCTATGTGTAAAGGCATGGCAAAAAATGGTGGATGTGTTTGGACTTGGTGGTGTCTCAATTGAACTGGAGAAAAGAATTCCTGCTGGTGGTGGTTTGGGTGGAGGTTCATCCAATGCAGCCACCATCTTAAAAGGACTTCGCAAGCTTTATGAATTGGATGTGAGTGATCATGAGCTAGAAACCATGGGCATAGATTTGGGTGCAGATGTTCCTTTCTTTATTAAGGGAAAAACACAGATCGGAGATGGAATTGGAGAAATCTTAAAACCGATTGAAACGATAATTAATGGTTGCTATTTATTGGTGGTCCCGGATTTACATATTGATACAAAATGGGCATATGGGGAAGTCAAAAATATTTTGGATAAGCCAAACGAGATAGTTAATTTTTCAGGCTTTATTCGAAAGGAGATTATTCCTTTTGAGCTTTTTGAGAATGATTTTGAAGCAATCGTTGTTCCAGCATATCCAGAGATTGGACAAATAAAAAATTCGCTTCGAGCCCATGGGGCTCGTTTCGCCAGTTTGTCGGGCTCAGGCTCGACTGTGTTTGGGGTTTTTGACAAAGATGCAGATGCCAAATCAGCCGAGTCACATTTTTCCTCCCGATACAATACATTTATCACCAATCCAATTCTCTAATTAGTAACGACGCCCAATTTAATTGGGGCGTAGTATAATGGCAGTACACCTGGTTTTGGTCCAGGCAGTTGGGGTTCGAATCCCTGCGCCCCAGCTTCTATTCATTCAGAAAAAAATATTATGAATAATAAACTAAAAATATTTAGTGGTCGTAGTAACCCTGCTTTGTCCAAAAAGATTGCAAAATCACTAGGATATGAATTGGGTGAAATATCCATTAGCACCTTTTCCGATGGTGAATTATGGATCAAGTTTGAAGAAAATATTCGTGGGACTGATGTGTTTTTGATTCAATCCACTAATGGACCATCTGAGAATATTTTGGAATTGGCATTGATGGTGGATGCAGCAGTTCGTGCTTCTGCGGATCGTGTAACAGTTGTTATCCCTTATTTTGGCTATGGACGGCAAGATAGGAAAGATCAACCTCGCGTACCCATTTCATCTCGAGTTATGATCGATATTTTTACAGTAATGGGTGCAGATAGAATTATTACAATGGATCTTCATTCTACTCAGATTCAGGGATTTGCTAAAATCCCGTTTGATCATTTATACAGCAGAATGGTGTTATTGGATGCAATTAAGAATGAAGGATTGGATCCGGATCATACCACAGTGCTGGCGCCAGATGTTGGATCTGCAAAAATGAGTCAAGCCTATGCAAAACGACTGGGAATGCATTTTGCACTAATTGATAAACGTCGGTATGCACCTAATCAAGCAGAAGTGAGTCATCTTATTGGTGACCTCAAAGATATGGATGTGCTTATTATTGATGATATGATTGATACAGCGGGAACTACAATTAACGCAGCTCAAGCCGCTTTAAAACAAGGTGCAAAATCAATAACGGCTGTGGCAACACACGGCGTGTTATCTGGCCCAGCCATAGAAAGATTGAGTGAATCAAAAATTAGAAAAATTATTGTGACAGATACGATCGATATTCCCATGGAAAAACACATGGATAATATGGAAATTGTAACTGTAGGAAATATTTTTGGCGAAGCAGTTAAGCGAATTCACAATGGTGAATCAGTCAGTGCTTTGTTTGAATTTTAATTAGGAGAAAAAACGATGGCATCATCGTATTACAAATTAGAGATTACAGATAGAAATCTCACACGGACGAAAGGGTCAAAAGCAGTTCGTCGGGAAGGACTCATTCCTGGTGTTCTCTATTATGCAGGTGAAGCAAATGTAAATATCTCAGTGGGCAAACTGATATTATACCATGCATTGCAATCTGGCCAGCATGTTTATGAGATTGAATTAGGTGGTGAAACTCAGTTGACCATGATCAAGGAATTACAATATCATCCTGTGACGGATGATGTTATTCACATTGATCTAATGCGAGTGCGCCGATCAGAGAAAATGACGATTTCTGTACCCTTGGTATTGATTGGTGAACCATTAGGTGTCAAGGAAGGGGGAATATTATCGCAATCCATAACACAGATTGAGATCAGTTGTTTCCCAACAGATGTTCCGGATCAGATTGAATTGAATATTGATGATCTTGAAATGAATTCTGCCAAAAGTGTAGCAGACATTACAATTGATAATGAAGATGTAGAGATATTATCTGCTGAAGACTTAAATATAGTATCTGTTCATCCGCCTGCAGCTGAAGAAGAGCCTGAAGTTGAAGAACCTGAAGGTGAAGAGGGCGAAGAAGGAGAAGAAGGAGAAGATGATAAAGCATCTAAAGAAGATTCAGGAGACGATTCGAAAGAATCATGATCGCTTTTATTGGTCTAGGCAATCCCGGTGATAAATATGCAAATACGAAACACAATGCAGGGTTTTGGGTGGTGGACGAATTAGCTCGCCGGCAAAAGCTGTCATTTAAACCAGGGAAAGGCCCCTATGTGTTTGCACAACACCAACGACGGGAAGTCCTGTTGGTAAAGCCAACAACTGGCATGAACCTTAGCGGAAACGCTGTGAAAGAGGTGGCAAATCTCTGGGATCTTTTGCCTTCCGATGTTCATGTAATTTTGGATGATGTGGATCTGCCTCTTGGGTCAATTCGGATTCGTCCCAAAGGCGGCGACGGATGTCACCGTGGGATGGAGAGTATAATTTATCAACTCCAGTCAGACCAATTCCCCCGATTACGTTTAGGTATAGGTACGGATGAAAATATGCGACCTGCAGAAAAATATGTACTGAAACCCTTCAGATCAGATGATGAGCTTGAAGCAGAAGCCATGGTAAAACATGGTGCTGATGCTTTAGCAAATCTTTTGGTGAGGGGACTAAACCACACCATGAATCATTTTAATTCTTAATTGAGGAGATATTGAAC
>CAWVTW010000045.1:0-10470 GCA_963933175.1 uncultured bacterium | reverse complement strand
CCGCCGTAACCGATTTTTTGATCACCCAGGAAAATAAGGTTTCATCTTTGTCATCCTCATTTTTGTCTTCATCATCTTCCTTTTTTGGTTTTGGAACACCTTTTTGCCCGAAATGAACAATATTGATAATGAGAGCTTCTTCCGCTGCTGCCATCTCACCGAATTCCATTACTTGTTCATCTGAAACTATGCCGGACATTTGGAATGCCTGCTCCTCCAGGATCTCATCCACAAGGTTGCGGTCAATCACTTCAAACCGCCCTACCGATGTAGCAGCATCAGCAATAATGGAAGTAACCTTATCTGCTATAGGTCCATACTTTTCCTGGGATGCAGGCAAAATCATGAGCCATTTTTTTTCTAAAGTAATGTCTTCATCCAGTTCCTGGGGGAAACCCATAGAAAAAATGAATATGAAAATGAGAAATATTTTTTTCATCAAAATGTCCAATTCAATGGTCGTTTAAAAGCAAAAGTTAAGAAAACTGAAGGAGTATTAATGTTAAAGGACTCATCCTTTAAAAAATCTTCTGTAAATCCAATAATAAAGGCTACCCCTTTTTTTATAGACCACTGGGCTTCAGCGACTAATTGTATCCTGGAAAGATCAGTATAATCTACCAGTTTGCTGACTTGATGAAAATAATCTACTTCAATTTTTGTTTCATATTTTCCCATCTTTTTATCGGCTGTGAAGCCACTCCGGGCATAGGATGTTTTTTGTTTTGTGTTTAAATAATCTGAATTATCGAAGGCAATCCCCAATTCGGCTGTCATATTTCCCGATTCAGAATTACGGATTAACCAACCCAATCCTTGATTAAAATGGTATCGAAGATTTACATCAATGAAAGTATTCTTTTCATAAATGAGGGTGTTGAACGAATATAACCAGTCAAAAGACATAAAGCGTCGACTGGTTTTTTGGCGGACTCGAATTTCCTGATTTTCTTTAAAAAAATGTCCATAAAACCGTACATCCTGAAAAATGTATGGGGTGGTTCGATTCAGACGTACGTAGCTGGCAAGGCCGGGAGAAGATGCTTTGGTCTGAACAGCTCCAAGGCGGAAATATTGTTTCCAATTCGGAAGCTCTGTTTCAGGATTATGGCCAAAAAGCAATGAAAGAAAAATGACAGAGATAAAACATCTCATCACTGTTTGATTTTTTTCCCGCTTTGCATAAGAAGAATTGCCATCGTTGTAAATATGGCTGTCAGGAACAAGGCCATCCAAAAACTGACAATGAAAGAAGAATCACTGACTCCCAAGATTGTATACCTAATTCCATTGATCATATAATAAATGGGATTGATAAAACTCAAACTTTGTGCCCATTCCGGGAGCATTTCAATTGAATAAAAGATACCTCCCAAAAAACTCAGCGGTGTGAGAAAAAAATTCTGCATCATAGCCAATTGATCCCAGCTTTCTGCTATTTGTCCTAAAATAAGTCCCATGCTGGCAAAAGCCCATGATACGAGAAAAATAAAAACAATAGTCCCCAGGGGATTGACTACTGGAAGATCAGTAAGGAGTACACCTAAAATTAAAACTAGAATACCATTCACAACACCTCGAACCGTTCCACCAATAATGTATGCTAATGAGATTTCCAACCCAGACAGCGGTGCGGTTAATAGATCAGGTAATTGTTGGAGTAATTTCATTTGCAGCATAGATGATGATGTGTTGGCAGTAGCATTGGTAAGCGTATTCATCATGATGAGACCCGGTAAAATAAATAAGGTATATGGGACGCCTTGAATCTCAGAAATTCGTTGTTCAAGAGTGAACCCAAATATGACGATGTATAGTCCGGATGAAATGAGCCCCGGCAAAACGGTTTGGCGATACACAGAAAAGAATCGTCCCACTTCGCGTTTGATCAACGTGCCAAAGCCAATCCAATTCATTCGTTGATTCCTTTACCCGTCAGACTCAAAAATACATCTTCCAAAGATGAAACTTTAGACTCAATACTCTGGATATGTACATCGGCTTTTGATAATTGCCGAATAATCTCTGGCATAGCGGAATCAGGGTCTTTCACGGAAAAGTGCAGTCGGTTTTCGTCTCGGGTGAATGTGAATTCATTTAAATAGGACTCCATGCCATTTCCTACATCTCCCAATTGGACTGTGATACCTGCTTTCCCCAATTCCCGAGTTAAATCTTTAGGCGATCCTTCTTTCAGGATTTTCCCTTCATGAATAATGGCTACATTTTCGCAGAGCAACTCCGCTTCTTCTATATAATGAGTGGTCAGAAGTATTGTTTTACCCTGAGAGTGGAGGTCTCGGAGGTACTGCCATAGTTCCCGTCGTAGTTCCACATCCACGCCAGCGGTTGGCTCATCCAAAATGATTATATCCGGATCATGAACCAGCGCCTTTGCTATTTGGAACCGACGCTTCATTCCTCCGGAAAGTTGTCGCAATCGGGATTCTCGTTTTTTGGCTAGTCCTAATCGTTCAAATAGATCATCAATTTTCGGCTTTGCCTGTTCTTGGGTGAGCCCATAATAACCTGCTTGGAAGTACAGTAGCTTTTCGATGGGGAAAAACCAATCGACCGAAAACTCCTGAGCAGCAATCCCGATCTTAGATCGCGTAAATCTGAAATCTTTCACGGTATCTTTTCCGAAGACCTCCGTACTGCCTTCATCTCGAAATACAAGACCCGTAACAATATTGATTGTCGTGGTTTTTCCAGCACCATTGGGACCAAGCAATCCAAAAAACTCCCCTTGCTCAATGGTCATATCTACCCCGCGGAGGGCGTGAACATCCCCAAAGGATTTTGTTAATCCTGTTATTTGAATGGCGGGTGCGGACACTGGAATTATTCGAATCCGATATGCTGGTCGAAGGGGCTGGGAAAATCAAATCCTTCTGCGTCGGGAAAATGCGCGATGGATACGATAAATGCCCACGGAATCAAGATAGATGCTTCCACTTTTTTAGTTTTAGCCTTCCCTTTTCCTGTGACATTTGGAACGGAAAATTTAGGATGACTGATCCACATGCCATGTTCGTCGTATCCCTTTACATAGACAAATATTTTGTCCTGTTCAATACCAATTTTTTTTAAAGGTTCATGCCCCTCAAGAACGATCAAAATTAAATCGCCCACAACTTCTTTTATTTGCATCATAGTTATATCCAATCGTTAATAGGGGACAAATTTATAGATAACACCTAAATAATCCACCACATAGAGTTCACCAGAGTTATCTTCGCCAAAGGATGAAATGAACAGGGGGACATCTTTACTTGTTTTTTTTAGTTTACTTCTAAGGTTTTGAAAATTAACTCTTTTCTTTTCTTTTAATTGAAAAGACCATATCCGTCCTGTGCAGTAATCCCCGAATATATAAGTACCATAAAGTTCAGGAATATTGGCGCCGCGATAAACATACCCTCCCGTTACGGAACAGCCCGTAGCTTCTGCTTCATCCATCCCCAAAAGAATTTTCATATAGGCAGCATTATTAGGATATTCATGAACTGGTTTCACAAGACCTGTAGTGTCGCATAATTCTTCCGGATTGTAACAATGATTCGCTTCCATGACCCGCCAGCCATAATTGGCTCCTTTTGAATCTTCCCATGAATTCCAATTCACTTCTTCCCAGAGATTTTGCCCAACGTCGCCGATAATAAGATCATTGGTTTCTCGATCGAAAGAAAACCGCCATGGATTCCGGAGACCATAACACCAAATTTCCGCTTTTTTATTTTTTTGGCTAACAAAAGGATTATCAGGTGGAATGCTATATGGATCACCTTTATTAACGTCAATTCGAAGAATGGTTCCAAGAAGCGTATTCTGGTTTTGAGCATTGTTATATGGATCGCCCCATTTTCCACCATCACCAAATCCAATATATAACATGCCGTCATTAGCATTAAATACAAGATGTCCGCCATTATGATTGCCAAATGGTTGCGCCAACTCTAATAATACTTTTTCAGATTCTTCATCTGCGCTTTCAGGGTCATCTGTGACAGAAAACCGAGATACAATAGATGTGTCATCCTTATTAACATAATTAACATAAAAGAATCCATTAGTAAAATAATCAGGATGGAAAGCAAGCCCGAGTAATCCTTCTTCACTTCCCGGAACTAAAGAGCCATGAACCCGATCTGAAATATTAAGGAATGGTTTACTAAGGGTTTCTCCATTTTTGATAATATGGATCAGGCCTTTTTGGTTTACAATAAATAATCTAGAATCATCTCCCACTGGTTGGGTAAGATAAAGAGCTTTTGCGGGGACAGTCGCTACTTTTATAACAGCAAAGTTTTGACTGAAAGAGACGGAGAGCAGAATAATTAAATACAGCATTCTGGGATATAGGCTACGAATTAAAAATGAAAAAATATTCATGGTTTTTTGCATTCTTTGTGTTTTAAGCATTTTTAACTTTATCAAAAAATTCTTCTTCAGTTAAGATACTTATTCCTAAGTCACCCGCTTTTTTTAATTTGGATCCAGCACCGGATCCCACAATAACAAAATCTGTTTTTTCACTCACAGAACCGGATGCTTTGCCACCCAGATTTTCTAATATGTCTTTAGCCTCTTTACGAGTCAACTGTTGGAGAGACCCTGTAAAGACAAAAGTTTGTCCAGCAAAAGGCTGGTGCAAGTTTATTTCAACATCTGCAAATCTTACACCATAGTCCAAACAATTTTGAACCATTATTTTATTTGAATCATCAGACCAGAATTGGATTACAGTTTCAGCAACAATGGGACCGATCTCATCAATGGCTTCTAATTCTTCAACAGTTGTATCCTGAAATTCTGTTAAATTCCCTGAATACTGTTTTTCCAGTACTTTTGCGATGTGTTCGCCCACGTTCCGTATTCCCAATGCATAGATAAACCGGGCGAAAGTTGTATCCTTAGAATTTGAAATAGCGTCAACTAAATTTTCAGCAGATTTTTCTCCTAAACGATCCAGTTTTTCTAATGTGTCTTGTTTTAAAATAAAAAGGTCATCAATGGATTGGATGAGATTTTCATTTACCAATTGGTCCACGATTTTTTCTCCAAGCCCATCAATATCCAAAGCAAGTTTAGATGCAAAATGCTGGATCCGACCTTTAATTTGTCTCGGACATGAAATATTACCACACCGCAATATCACCTCACCTTCAGGTCGGTGAGTTTCGTGTTGACAAACGGGACATGCATTTGGGATCTGGAATGGTTTAGTCCAGTTTGGCCGTTTTTCTTTAATAACTTTCACAACCTTTGGGATGACATCGCCAGCCCGCTCTATCAATACTGTGTCGCCAATCCTAATATCTTTCCGAACAATCTCATCTTGATTATGTAGTGTTGTATTTGTAACAGTGACACCGGCTATATAAACAGGTTCCAATTTAGCCACGGGCGTTAAAGCGCCAGTTCTACCAACTTGAATATCAATATCATGAATGACAGTTGTGGCCTGTTGTGCTTTGAATTTCCCGGCTATTGCCCATCGAGGAGATCGGCTTCGAGTTCCTAAGTCCTCCCGTTTGTTATAATTATTCACTTTAAAGACCGTGCCATCAATTTCGTATGCAAGGTCATTCCGCTGGTCTTCCAACTTCTGGTGAAATTGTGTCAACCCTTTTGAACCGGTGACAATTTGAATAAAAGGATTCACAGGCAATCCCCATTTTTTTAGAGAATCTAAAAAAGATGCATGATCAATAAACTTTACACCATTACTCATGCCTGCTTCATAACAATAAATTGACAATGGACGTTCTGCCGTAATGGTTGGATCTAATTGACGGAGACTCCCTGCAGCTGCATTTCTTGGATTAGCAAAAGCAGATTTCTCATTTAATTCTTGTTTTTCATTTAAATCTTTGAAATCATTTTTCCGTATAAATACTTCCCCACGTATTTCTAAAAGCGGTGGGGCAGGAAGATCATTCGTTCGAAGAGATAATGGAATCCCTCGAATAGTTTTCAAATTATGGGTTATATCTTCGCCCGTAAATCCATCACCGCGAGTTGAACCATGAATAAATGTCCCATTTTCATAAACCAGTTCTACACCAAGCCCATCCAATTTTGGTTCTGCCATATAGGTGACAGATTCTTGATCCAGCCCTTTCTGCATTCGTTCATCAAATGCAACCAATTCTGCTTCATTCATGGCATTTGCCAGGGATAACATAGGAATGCGATGTTTGATGGTTCCAAACTTAGAAACAGGATGTGATCCAACCCGTTGAGTAGGAGAATCTGAGGTAACTAAATTTGGATTTTCTCTTTCAAGGGATTGTAAATCACGGAGGATGGTATCATATTCACCATCGGAAATGGTTGGATCATCCATGACATAATAGCGGTAATTATGATCTTGTAGGATTCCACGGAGTTCAGCAATACGTTTTTCAGGGTTCATTGATTCAAACGAGACCGTTGTTTGAAATATTGGACAGGATCAATCAATAATTTATTCACGGGTGTCAGCTCTCCTTTATCATTAATAGGTGTACCGTAAATATTGGTCTTTGATTTAATCACAAAATAATATTGAAGGCGTGTCCCAGGATAAATATTTGGATCATATTTAAAGTTATAATGACCGTGGCGGCCTTCAAGGAGAAATTCCTGATAGTATTGCATGGAATCAGTTTTAAAGAAGATGGTTGCTGATTCCACAGAGTCTTTGGGAATATTTGTGATGAAATCAAGCGTATGAGAGCGACCCGTAAATAATGGTTTTGGTGGTGCGTGATAAATTCGTTGGTTTGTAAATAGGGATGGATCATCATCTCTAACCTGTGTTTCAATTTGGGCTATTAATAAAAAAGGTATTAAATATAAATATTTTAACACAATTCACCTGATTTGTTGGAGTTTGTCAAAAGATTGTTTCAATTATTTTCCACCGATCGTTAAACAATTTTTACGCCATTGATCTTCATTTATAACACCATCAATAAAAAAATCCTTTGAACAAGATAAATCAGCTTTAGCAAAAGTAGGTAAAGCATTTTCACCAAAATGCATTACAAGGACAGATTGGGTAAACTTGGTCTTGGAAATATTAGCGATCTGGTTCATAGCCTTAAAACTGAATAACAGGGCATCATTTACATATTCAATTTCAGGTTCAATCTCAATTTGAATAACAGTTTCTCCTCTGCTAATATAAAACCGGTGACCGATCAACGCAGGTGCTAATTTGGCAGTAAGAAAATATTCATCCATCATAATGGCAATCTGCTTATCCCCAAATTTTGGAGAATCACCAAAAATGATCTGTAAGAATATCAATGAATAAATTAGTTTTTTCATAGAGGTCAGTAACGTCTTTTTATCAAAATAGCCATTAAAATCAGGGATAGAATTCCGACTGAAATTAAGGTTTTTTGATACCGATCTGTAGTATAGATAACTGATCTCCCACTCAATGTATAAGAATCTGAGAGGAGAGAGTCCAACCCAAAATTCCAGATAAGGGTATCCTGTATAACTTTATTTGCATTCGAAAATATTGGTTGTCCCGGCATGATGACTTTGAGTTCAAATGAATCATCATTTAGATCTAATGTCGAATTAAGGATATTTTCATGTTTTTTCATAGCAAGGGCTAGGTTACTTGGTAAATCAGGATCAATCTTAAAAGGTTTAAAAAGGTCTGTTAAAAATAGTTCACGATCCTTTTGAATATTTTTCAGGTCATCCATGGATGTCAACTTTGCAAATGAGTTTTGCAAATGATTTACCAGTCTTTGATTCCAAATATTTTGTTTTTGGGATAAGGAGTCCCTAGAAATATCGTTCAAACCTTTTTGCATCAAAACTGTAAGTGCTTCCGGGAGCCAATAAAGTGAATCTGGTTTTTCAGATAAAATGGCTTCATATAATTTTGGATAGTTTTCTTTTATCCGTCTCCCTGAGAAGATGAGAGAAAATGTATATTCAATACTAAACCATTTTTCAGATACAGACCGGTTAAATGCGTATCCCAATGGAAGAGCGTCTCCATGAAAAAATATGATTGATGTATCCAAGATTATTCCTTCCGTGGTCATGATCCAATTGTTATCATCATCGTGTTTAATAACCTTGACCGATGATGACCATCCGTCCAAATAACTTGGATGTAGATAATCATTGTCTAATACATCAGTAGAATCTCCACGGCTTTCAAACCTGAAATACGATTGTCCATCAGGATGAATTTGGATAAAGATTCGATTTTCTACACAAGAAGATAGGATAAGGATTATAGGTAAAAGATGATATTTAATACTTGGCAACATACCAATGAAATTACTGAATGAATTTGTCTTTTGGGGAGTTGCACTACAACAGTCAAATATGTTATTTTCAGTCACATCAAGACGTGGTTCTATGATCAATTATCTACTTACATACATAATTCTTATTGGTAGTCTTCTTGCTGCCGATTCTCCTAGATCTTCTGTGCTACGGACAGAGTACGGTTTCATAGATTATGCAAACCGCGTTATCGTTTCCCGTGGAATGGCTAATATTTTACAGAAAAATTCATCCACAGATGAATTACAGGTGATTGAAAAAAATCTAAAATTTTCCAAAGGTGAAGCCAGATCTCGTGCCAGGGAAAACCTCTTGGACCTAATCAAATTAGTCCATTTTGACAGTCGGACAGTTGGTGAAATCATGGTGGGCGACAAGTTGATTGAAAGCCGGATTGAAACTTTGGTGGGTAGTGCATACCAACAAGGAGAAATTGAATATCTTGAGCGAAATGAAGTGGCGATTGCCTTGGCGATAAATATGTCTGGCTTGGCGGAAATCCTTATTGATGCTAGCGGATACATGAGTGAAGGGGTTGCACAGTCAGCCTATTTAATGACGCGAGCAGCAACACCCAAAAGTGAAAGAACTTCCGGAATTGTCATTGATGCCAGGAATATTTATCATATTCCAGCTATGGTGCCAAAAGTATTTAACGAAGATGAAAAGCTTGTTTATGGACCAAGGTATTATACACGATCACGATCAGTCAATCGCGGTCCAATGGGCTATGCCCATTCCATGGAAGATGGAAATGTTCGTCGCAGAGTTGGCAACAATCCTCTTTTGGTTGAAGCGGTCACCAGCAATGATGACATAAATTTGACTATCTCTAATTTGGATGCAGAACGCATTCGTCATGCAGAAAAAAAGTTCGGACTTCTCACAAATTGCAAAGTTCTTGTTTTACTTAAATAAATATGTAATCATGCCTGATCAGGGCTTGGATTTGAAAATCCTTATGAAATTTTCATATGGAAATTTCTAAAACGGTCGTTCTTTTATTACAGGACGGCCGTTTTTTTTATGGGGAAAAATTTGGATCTGATGGGGAAACAATAGGTGAAGTCTGTTTCAATACTGGGATGACTGGTTATCAGGAAATACTTACTGACCCATCATATTGTCAACAGATTGTTACCATGACGGTCCCCCATATTGGAAACTATGGTGTGAATCCCGATGATTATGAATCAGATCGCATTCAAGTCGCCGGGTTTGTCGTTAAAGAAGCAACAGAGATACCATCTAACTGGCGTTCGACACAATCTCTTGGCGATTATTTAAAAGATCATAACATTGTTGGAATCCAAAAAATAGATACTCGCGCACTAACACGCCATATCCGAGATAATGGCGCTATGAATGGAATTATTTCTACAATTGATTCCAATCTCGAAAGTCTTAAGAAAAAATTATCTCAAGTGCCAGATATGACAGGATTAGATTTAGCTCAAAAAGTAACATGTAAAGATTCCTATTTATGGTCAACAATACAAAATGGTCAATACAAAGTAGCTGTAATCGATTTTGGAATAAAACATAACATTCTTCAATTACTAGAAAGTCATGGATGCAATGTCACTGTTTTTCCCGCCCATGTGACGTCTAAAGAAATATTGGACTTCAATCCGGATGGTGTGTTTTTAAGTAACGGACCAGGAGATCCGGAAGCAGTGACATATGGAATTGAAACAGTAAAGAAATTATTGGGCGAAAAACCTATTTTTGGTATTTGCCTTGGGCATCAAATATTGGCCCTTGCCTTAGGAGGAAAAACGTTCAAGCTAAAATTCGGGCATCGAGGATGCAACCATCCTGTCAAAAATTTAGAGTCTGGTAAAGTAGAAATAACCAGCCAAAACCATGGTTTTGCAGTGGATCTAGATTCGCTCCCGTCCAATATTGAACAAACTCATGTAAATTTAAATGATAATACATCAGAAGGCATTCGCTGTAAAGAATTGTCTGCGTTTTCAGTTCAATACCATCCAGAATCCAGTCCGGGACCCCATGATAGTCGCTATTTGTTTGAACAGTTTATTGGAATGATGAAAAATGAGTAGCCACGAAGGTTCTATGTCACGAAGGAATATTATAAGCATTTCACATATTTATAACTTGGTGGTAGGATAAGTTTTGCCTAAACGTACTGACATA